>CAMNFW010000178.1 GCA_946537565.1 uncultured Ruminococcus sp.
CCCTTTGAGGTGCAGATAAGAACATGGGATATGCAGGAGACTGCTGAATACGGTATCGCTGCTCACTGGAAGTATAAAGAAGGCATCAAGGGCAGAGATAAAATGGAAAGCAGACTTGCCTGGATAAGACAGGTGCTGGATTCACAGCAGACCTCAAACGATGTCGAAGAGATAGTAAGTGTAATAAAGACAGATATCGCACCGGAAGAGATAGTTGTAATGACTCCGAAGGGAATGAGCGTAGAGTTGCCTGTAAACTCAACTGTTATCGACTTTGCGTACAAGATACACACTGAAATCGGTCACAAGACTACCGGTGCAAAGGTTGACGGAAGACTTGTACCGCTGGATTATAAGCTCCAGACCGGACAGATATGTGAGATAATAACTTCAAAGGATCCGGATAAAGGTCCTAACCGTCAATGGCTCAATATTGTGCAGACCAATGAGGCACGCTCAAAGATACGCCTGTGGTTCAAGCGTGAACGCCGTGATGAAAACATAGCCGAGGGAAAAGCTGCCCTGGCAAGATATTTCAAGAGATTCCGGATAGATCTTAAGGAAGAGGACTATGAGGAATTCCTGCAGGAGGATTTCCACCGCCATAACTGTGAAAACCTGGACGATTTTTATGCTTCCATAGGCTACGGCGGAATATCCCTGGAAAAAATAATCCCCAGGCTCAGAGACAGATACAAGAAGCTTTACGGTGACAGAGATGAATCTGCAACAAAGCTTATCAAAGCCAAGCCGTCAATGCGGAGCAGTATTGTTCTTGACGAGATAGACAATATGGAGATAAAGTATTCTCAATGCTGCAATCCGATACCCGGAGATGAAATAGTGGGTTTTGTCACAAGGGGACACGGACTTTCAGTACATAAAGTCACCTGTATCAATTATCAGAAGGCTGTTGAGAGAAATGACCCGGAAGAACTGGCACGCTGGTTCGACATTGTATGGACAGACAGCAGCAATACTCCGCTCCAGACCAGTTTTGAGGTCGTAGCCTCTGACCGTGTGGGACTGGTATATGATATATCAGCGGTGCTGCTTGAAGCAAGAGTTCCCATTGTGCATTCAGCTTCAAGAGTTCTGAAAAACGGAAATGCGCTGTTTGAAGGAACAGTAATAATATCCAGCACCGAACAGCTTAAAAATCTTTTCGACAAGATACGCCGAATCAAGGGCGTTATCTCAGTGGACAGAGCTTCTATCTAAGGAGAATTTATGAAGATATATAACTTGCAGCTGGGAGAGCTGAGAGCCAACTGTTATATAGTTGAGACTTCTCCCGGAAGATGTATTGCAATAGATATAGGAGGAGACAGCAGGCTGTTTCTTGAATATCTTAAAATGAAAAAGCTGAACCTTAAAAAGATACTTCTCACTCACGGTCACTTCGATCATATAAGCGGCTGTGAGGAGGTTCGTGCAGCCACAGGAGCTGAAATATATATCCATGAGGACGATGCACCGATGCTGACCAGCTCAGGTCTGTCACTGCATTCAATGATGTCCATAATGGATTTCAAACCCATAACTGATTATACCGCTGTAACCGGTGACTGCTATATCAATGACGGTGACTGTTCGTTCAGAGTATATCATACTCCTGGTCATTCACCGGGAAGCGTATGCTATATATGTGACGATGTGATATTTTCAGGAGATACACTTTTCTGCTGTTCCTGCGGAAGAGTTGATCTTCCCGGCGGCAATTCCGGACAGATGATGCAGTCACTGCGCCGGCTTAGCCTGCTGCCGGGGGATTACAAGGTATTTCCCGGTCACAATGAGAGTACGACTCTTAATGATGAAAGAATGAATAATCCTTATATGAAAGCACGCTGAAAGTGCCGAACAGAGAGAAAATATGATGAATAATGAAACTAAAATGCCGATTGTACTGATCGGCAATTCTTTTAAATATGAAATTGAAGCTGTATGCAAGCTTTTCTTTCACACTGCACGTTTTTTGTTTGCTGAAAGTGTTGAAGATGCCGGTAAAGGAGAGCATATTCTTGCAGAGGTAAAAACAGCAGGGGAGTGCATTGAGCTTACAGCTGAGGTCAGGCTCGGAGACAGCCAGACTTTGAAAAAAACAAAACTCATGCCTTCTGAAAGCAGTAAGAATGATACGGAGCATGAGCTTTGCAGACTGCTGTTCAATATACTCAGTGAGCTTACAGGAATAGTTCCACCCTGGGGACTTATGACAGGCATAAGACCGGTAAAGAAATTCACTGAGCTTATTTCTGAGGGAAAAAGCCGTGACGAGATAAAGGAAATATTAACGGCAAAGTATCAGCTCCTGCCTGAAAAATTTGATCTTGCCTATGCAGCTGCCTTGAATCAGCTTCCAATTCTTGAAAAAATTGACCGCAGAGCAGTAAGCCTTTATGTTTCGATACCATTTTGTCCGACACGATGCAGCTATTGCTCTTTTGTGTCACATTCAATGGATTCAGCTGTTAAACTGATGCCGGATTATATCAAAGCCCTTTGCAGAGAGCTGGAGATCGTTGGCAGGATCGTAAAGGAAACTGATACAAAGATAGATACTATCTATTTTGGAGGCGGTACACCAACATCAATATCTGCTGATGATCTTCGCTGTATAATGGAAACCGTGGCGGCAAATTTTGACCTTGACAATATCCGTGAATACAGCGTTGAAGCCGGACGGCCGGATACTATCACAGAGGAGAAGCTTCGTGTTATCAAAGAACTTGGAGCAGGCAGAATATCTGTTAATCCTCAGACGCTGAATGATGATGTGCTTAGGGTGATCGGCAGACAGCATACCGGCACTGATGCGCTAAAGGCTTTTGAGCTGGCAAGGAAGATCGGCTTCACTAATATAAATACCGATCTTATCGCCGGACTTCCAACTGAAACTGCTGAAAGCTTCCGTCATACACTCGATACCATTATGGAACTGTCTCCGGAAAGTATAACTGTTCATACCCTTACCATAAAGCGTTCCGCTGAACTGTTCAGCGAAAACAGCAGGGATATGAAAAATCCGGCAGCTGAAATGGTAGATTATAGTATCAGCAGGCTGATGTCCAGCGGCTATTTGCCGTATTATATGTACCGTCAGAAGAATACAGTTGATAATCTTGAAAACGTAGGATATGCCAAAAAAGGTTATGAGAGCTATTATAATATATTTATTATGGATGAGACTCAGACTATACTCGGCACTGGCTGTGCAGCTTCTACTAAATTGGTGTACCCGGATGGTAAGATCAATCGTATCCATAATTATAAATATCCCTATGAGTATATACGCAGATTTGATGAGCTTATGGATAAAAAGCAGGAGGTGGAAGAATGCTTGAAAAAAATCAGGTCTATACCGCAGAAATAACCGGTCTTACTTCTGAAGGAAGCGGAGTGTGCAGAGTGGAGAATATGGCAGTTTTCGTGCCTGAGACTGCTGTCGGCGATATAATAAAAGTAAAGATCCTTAAGGTCCTGAGCAGTTATGCTTTCGGTAAGGCTGAGGAGATTATTACTGCTTCTTCTGACCGCCGGGATCCTGCCTGTCCTGTTTTCAGAAGGTGCGGAGGATGTGTTTATCAGCATATTAATTATGAAGCTGAATGCAGGGCTAAAGCTATGACAGTTGAGGACGCTTTCCGAAGAATTGGCGGCTTGGATCCGGTTTATGATGAGTTTATTAAAGCTGATAATACTTTAAGATACAGGAATAAAGCTCAGTATCCTTTGGCTGTTAAGGATGATAAGGCCGTTTGCGGTTTCTTTGCGCCAAGAAGTCATAGAGTCGTTGAGATAGAAGATTGTGTGTTGCAGCCGGCGATTTTTTCTGAGATCGTAAAAGCTTCCCTTAGTTTTATCAATAAGAAAAAATTATCCGTCTATGATGAAATTAAACATTCTGGCATTCTCCGTCATATCTATATCAGAAAAGGTTCTTATTCAAACCAGATCATGCTGTGCTTTGTTGTGAGAAAAGATATTTCCAGAGAATTGAATGGTCTTTGCAGAATCCTGAGCCAGGAGTTTAAAGATATTGTCAGCATTGTTATGAATATTAACCCGGATAAGACAAATGTGATTCTGGGAGACCGTTGGATAACTCTTTTTGGCAAGCCTTATATCTTCGATAAAATGTGTGGGAATAATATCCAGATCTCACCGCCTTCTTTCTATCAGGTCAATACCATTCAGGCTGAGAAATTATACGCAAAAGCCCTGGATTATGCCTCTCCCACCCCAAACAGTGTAATCGCTGATCTTTACTGCGGTGCAGGTACTATTGGTCTTTCAATGGCTTCTTATGCTGCTTCTGTTGTTGGTATTGAGATAATCCCAGAAGCAGTCGAAAATGCCAGAATCAATGCTGCTAATAATGATATCCTGAATGCCCGGTTCCATTGCGGAGATGCCGGGGATGTCTTTGAGCAGCTGCGTTTAAATGGCTGCTCGCCTGATATCATCGTTCTTGATCCGCCAAGAAAAGGCTGTTCGTCAGATACTGTAAAATCTGTGATAAATGCTTCTCCTGATAAAATTGTTATGATATCATGTAATCCTTCTACCGCTGCCCGTGACGCTAAGATTTTTTCAGAAAATGGATTTATAGTGGAAAGAGTTTGCGGTGCAGACCTTTTTCCTATGACTAAACACGTTGAGTGCGTAGTATTGATGTCAAGGAAAAAATAGAGAGCATAAGAAAAGT
>CAMNFW010000179.1 GCA_946537565.1 uncultured Ruminococcus sp.
AAGCGTGGAACGGTGAGAAACACATCTGCAACAGAATTATCCGGGGAAGAACAGAAATTCCCCGTCCTTATCTTTCTGTTGCCCTTGCAGGTCAGCCCTATATCTGGGACAATATGATGAACGATACCGCTTTCAGGTCAAGCGGACTTATCGCACGTTTCATTCCCTGCTTCGCAAAAAGCGATGTGGGAAGACGGCGTTATGATACTGCTCCCATTCCGCCGGAGGTAAAAAAAAGTTATCACAGTCTTATTCATCAGCTCCTGAAAAGTAAGACGGCTTGGGTCGGAAAAGAAACGATTCTCCAACTGTCACACAAAGCTAACGAGGAATATATAGACTTCTGCAATAACTATATCGAAAGGGACATCAAAAAATCTATGTGCTGCTGTCAGGACTGGGGCGGTAAGTTTCATGGTCTGATACTTCGGATAGCTTGCATTCTGCATTGTGCCGACTGCTGTTCCATAGGTGCAGACCCGTCCGATAAAGTTGTGAATCATGATACGCTTGTGAGGGCGGTCAGTATCGCTCAATACTACCGCTATCAGGCGATTTACGGTTTCAGTGTGAATGCCCCCGACGGAAACATTGTCAAGGCAGAAAAGATTCTCCAGATATTCAAAACGAAAGAAATAAAACAAGGCTTAAAATCTGACCTCTATCACGCCTGCCGGTGCAATCTTTTTCCCACGGCAAAGGACTTCTATTCGGCTCTCAGTACCCTGGCTGAGTATGGTTATATCGCCTACGAAGATGTCACCGCCGTCAATAACCAAAAAGCTCAGATGGTTTATGTGAATCCCTATATCTGATTTTACTGGATTTTGTGGATTTTGTGTATGTTGTCCTTTAAACGGCGATATTTCGGCATTTACAAGCACCAGAGCATAGTGTATGTTGTGTGGCGGTTGCTGTCGGCTGACACAAAAAAACCTCTCTGCCGGGAAACTGACAAAGAGGTTTACTTTTATTTATTTAAGCCATAGCCTTTTCCTTATTTAGTATTTCCATGAATTCATCGCCGGTGATAGTTTCCTTTTCCAGCAGAAAATGAGCCAGCTCATGCAGCTTTTCGATATTATCAGATAGGATTCGTAAAGCCTTCTCGTGAGCTTTTTTGACGATATTATTAACCTCAGCGTCAATTCTTGCAGCAGTTTCCGGTGAGCAGGCGAGAGAGGTGTCACCGCCGAGATACTGATTTGTAACAGTTTCCAGAGCGATCATATCGAACTCATTGCTCATGCCATAGCGTGTGACCATTGCCCTGGCAAGCTTGGTAGCTTTTTCGATATCATTAGAAGCACCGGTAGTGCAGCTGTTGAAGATAAGCTCCTCAGCGGAACGTCCGCCGGTAAGGGTAGCGAGGGAAGCGAGAGCCTCCTCCTTAGTCATGAGAAATTTCTCTCCCTCGTCAACCTGCATAGTGTAGCCGAGAGCGCCTGATGTACGGGGGATAATGGTGATCTTATGTACAGGGGCGGAATGTTTTTGTTTAGCAGCAACAAGAGCGTGACCGATCTCATGGTAGGCGATTATTTCTTTTTCCTTCTGGGAAATAACCGCATTTTTACGCTGATATCCGGCAATTACCACCTCAACGCTCTCTTCAAGGTCAGACTGGGAAACTTCCTTTCTGCCATTGCGTACAGCACGAAGAGCAGCTTCATTGATTATATTAGCCAGCTCAGCACCAGAAGCACCGGCAGTTGCACGGGCAATGGCATTGAAGTCGATATATTTTTCGGTTTTAACTTTAGCGGCATGGACTTTGAGAATAGCTTCTCTTCCGGCTAAATCCGGCAGTTCAGCAGGGATTCTTCTGTCAAAGCGGCCTGGTCTGAGAAGAGCAGGGTCGAGGGATTCCGGACGGTTAGTGGCAGCGAGTATGACCACGCCTTTTTTTCCGTTAAAGCCGTCCATTTCGGTCAGGAGCTGGTTAAGGGTCTGCTCACGCTCATCATTTCCGTTGAGGCTGCCGTCACGCTTTTTACCGATAGTGTCAATCTCATCTATGAAAACGATGCAAGGTGCTTTTTCATTAGCCTGCTGGAAGAGGTCACGAACCTTAGCAGCTCCCATTCCAACAAACATTTCAACGAATTCCGAGCCGGAAATTGAGAAAAACGGCACATTTGCCTCACCTGCAACAGCCTGAGCAAGAAGGGTCTTGCCGGTTCCGGGAGGTCCCACAAGAAGGGCGCCCTTTGGAAGATCAGCGCCGATCTCGGCATATTTTTCAGGATTATGGAGAAAGTCAACGATTTCGACAAGAGCCTCTTTAGCTTCGTCCTGACCGGCAACGTCAGCGAAGGTTTTACCGGTCTGGGCTTTAACGTAAACCTTTGCGCTGCTTTTTCCGAAGGACATAGCATTTGAGCCGCCGAGTCTTCTGCCAATACCTTTAAAGAGGACATTCCATAGCACGATAAAGAAGACCAGAGGCAGCACCCAATTCACAAGAAATGACAGCAGCACACTGTTATCCTCAAAGCTTTCAGTAAATTCGATATCGCCTTTTTCGTACAAACGCTCTACAAGCTCCGGGTCATCCATTCTGCCAGTAGAATAGACTTGAGACGAACCGTCCTCTTTCTTGACCTCAAATCGTATTTCGTCCTTTTCGATCTGAACTTTAGAGACATTTCCGCTGTCGATCTGTTCCAGAAAATAGCTGTAATTAGTCTCCTTGACCTTAGCCTTGTTCATCATAGGCATGATAACAGCGTTCATAACGAGCAGCAGAATTAGACTGATAACAGCATATAAAGCAGCTTGTTTCGGGAAATTTTTATTTTCTTTCATACTTAACTCCTTTCTGATCGTACGACCAGCTATGAAAAGATTATAGCATAAAATAATTATAAAATCAATTAAAATAATGTGAAGAAGAATGAAAGTTTAGTGAAAACATCTTTTTCCAGAAAAAGAGTTTAAGGCTGTATTTTATAAGGTTCGATTGATGTATCATCAGGAATATTTTTTCTAATCATAACTTTTTGCAGTCTTACATCTTCGCCGTGGAATTCGAGACAGTCATACATTGTGGTGAGGCGGGAAGCAACTCGTTCATCGTAACGTTTTTTAATTTTCAGAAAATCCATATTAGTGCTGATAATAGTGGGACGGCGGCGGTTCAGACGGGTATTGATAATATTGTAGACAGTTGAGTTATAAAAAGGCGAATCAAATTCAGTGCCCAGGTCATCGAGGATAAGCAGGTCAGTATCCATAACCAGGTCGATCATATCTGAGGAATGTTCACGGCTGAAATGCTCACGTTCGATATTACGGAGAATATTGACTGACGAATCATACAGGACGCTATAGCCTTTTTTTATAACTTCGCCGGCAATAGCGAGGGAAAGGTGGGTTTTTCCAAGACCTGTACTGCCAAACATCAGCAGACTGTGAGAAGACAAGGTGAAATTCCGGGCATATTCACTGGTATATTTATAAATTTTAGCCATAGCTGAAAGATCGTCACCGGTATAATATCTGAGACTAAAACTTTCAAAGGTTGACAGCTGTAGTTGAGTGTCCTTGTTGAGTTTTTCAGCCATAAGCTTGTTATAGACCTGTTTAAGGCAGTCGCAGTACCGGGTCTTGACATAACCGGTATCGCTGCAAACCGGACAGGAGAAGGGGGTGTTGAGATAGTCAGCCGGATAGCCGTGAGAAACAAGAAGCTGTGAAGCAAAAGCCTGAGCTTCGAGATTATCCTGTTTTATGCGTTCGATTTTTTCAGTGACATCAGCGTCCTTTGAAGATAAAACCAGCTGTATAAGCTGTCTGCCGGTGTTGAACAGGGTGTCATTGATCTCTTTTATTGGAGGAATCTCCTTATTGATTTTTTGAATACGCCGTTCATTTTCTGCAATGGCATTACTCCGGCGCTGGGAGATGATATTCTGAGCTTTTTCAAATAATTCCTTGTCCATATTTTCACCTGCTATACAAGTATCAGAACAGCAGCTGACAGATATGATGAAAAAAGCATCAGAAATTGTTTATAACAAATTTATACTTTTCGACATCAAAATCGCTGTCAGAGCCGGAGCTATCGTTTTTTCGTTTTTTGCGGTATTCGTTTTCAGAATTCTGAACGTCCTGGAGTGATCTGAAACCGCTTTCATTCCAGGATAAAAGTATCTTATTGATATAATCGAAGGAGAGCTTGTCGATTTTCTCAATAGTTTTTTCATAGGCATAGCGTATAAGCTCCATAGAGTAGCCGACGGACTGCCATTGGTCAATGAATTCCTTTTGTTTTGTAGTAGGATTGCGCTTCATTTCAAACGCCTTCATCACCATGCCGGTATAGGTTTTACTGCGGTTGAGCCTTTCGACCTCTTCCTGGGCAGCAGCAAGGTCACAGATACCTCTTTCTATCCAGTCAGAAGCGACCTTTTCAATATAATTAGGGTCAGTTTTAGAGCTTTCAGAGCAGTAGCATAAAAGGGTAAGCAGCACCTCATTTTTCATGCTCAGCTGCTGACATATCCAGATAAGTGAATCCTGCATTTTATGGTTAAGGGTACCGAGCATGGATTCAGCGACTTTAAACAGCTCAGCGATCTCGGTAGAGCTTTTGATAACGGCAGCTATTTCTGAGGGATTCATATCTTTACGCCGCTGTTCAGGCTGAACCGGAGCAGGCATCTGTTTTTCATTTACAGGCTGAGCGTTTATCG
>CAMNFW010000180.1 GCA_946537565.1 uncultured Ruminococcus sp.
TCAGCCGGCGAAGAGCCGTGCAGATATCAAATTGACAGGGCTTTCAGGATCACGGCCTTGCACCGGAGGTTCTTAAATCGGAAGCTGCCTTTTTTGAAAAGGTCCCGGAGAACGCCCAGCATAACGTCGTTCCGCTTGAGCATCACGTAGTTAATATCATGGTCCTCCGTGGTCAGAGTGATCCTGGTGGGGAATGATGCGTCAGCATGGTCATCACAGTATATGATCCCCTGCTCAGCATATTCCTTGATGGAGTACAGTTTATCTTCATATTTAAGAGTGCAGATATACCGGCCGTTGCCTGGCATTTTCTGAATGAATGACTGGCTGTCATTCAGGTAGACATTCTCGGCTGCATACTGCACGTACCCTGACCCGGCAAAGGCCCGATTGAACCCGGACTGCTTCTGCGCCTCGGAGGCGGACTCGATGAAGCCGGACTCCAGCACCCAGCCGTCACCCTTGAGGAAGTTCACGCTGCTGTTCAGTCGGCCGGCTATACCCATTTCTATATAGTAGGGATTCAGCAGCGTAACGGCATTGGACAGCATATAGACCGGGACATACCGGACCTGCTTCCCCTGTCCTCGGGCGACTGACGTGTGCACGGACATGAGCTTCTTGACCTCGTCCGAGCAATAGTGATTGTTTTCACTCTGGAATTCGTCGAATAACATGGCGGACGTGTCGCTGAAAAAATGTGACAGCTTCTTGATCTGGTCGGCGGAGTTTAAGGCAATTGCATACCCGCAACTGACATCATCCAGGAAAAGCTCATGATAGGTCCCTCTTGCCATCGGCTTGCTGGTCATCGTCATGCCGGGAAAGAACAGGCCGTTTATATCTTTGAAAAACTTATCAGCACAGTTATCCAGTTCATAGTTAAACCGGTAGATCAGCATGAACTTAGCACCGGTCTTCCGGAATCGGTTAATCATGAGGCGGTTGAAATACGTGGTCTTCCCGCCGTTGCGGTTTGTCGTGCATATAAAAATCTCCGGCACGTTGCCGTTAATGTCACGCATACTTAGAAGTTTTGTACCGTCATAGTAAGCCATGCTCTGCCTCCGCACATATTATAACACAGAATAAATACTGTGTCAAACGTCATAATAGGTTGTAAATGCAACGAATATGTGCTATAATCCAAGTGAAGGAGGATATACTGATGAACGATTTTGTCCAGATCGTAAGTACCATCGGCTACCCGATCGCCAGCTGCCTGGCTATGGGGCTCTTCTTCAAATATGTAACTGACAAGGACCGGGACGAGCGACAGCAGCTGTCACTGAGGCATGACCAGGAGATCAAGGAGATCACGGCAGCCTTGAATAACAACACGCTGGCGCTCCAGAGACTGTGTGAAAGGATCGACAGTAATGACGAAGGTTAAGATCGGCTCTGCCCGGATCAACGAATTCGGACAGATATCCGGAGGCCGGCCGGGTGATCAGACCGGGAAGGAATGCGAGATAGAAGACGGCTACATCCATCCGGACGGGTGGGTGATCATTCGTGCGAAGAGCGCAGGGGCTCGAAAGAAGATCGCACAGGATATGGTCTATATCTGCTCCAACGACCTGATCGGTTATGACCAGCCCAGGGACGAAAGCCTTTTGAATGTGGCCAAGCGGTTCGATTATGACTGCTCAAGAGTGGATCAGGTATGCGACTGCGACTGCGCCAAGGCGGTGCGGGTCTGCGTCCTGTATGCCGGGATCGACTGCCCGACATTCTACACCGGAAACGAGATCGAGATACTCCAGAAAACCGGGGCTTTTGAGGTCTTCCGGGATGAGAAATACTGTCACGACATGGATAACTGGATGGTGGGGGATATCCTCTGCACACCGGTTAAGGGCCACACAGTTGTTGTAGTGAGCACGGAGGGCGATAATATGTTCGGGTTTGAATTTTACTGCGACACCCGCCAGGCGGGTGAGTACCGGACGAACGGCACTGTAAACATCCGGCAGTTCGGCGGGACTGACTCCAAAATTATGGGCATAGCGCCGAACAACGCCACTCTGAAGGCCGACGGGATCATCTGCCATGAGAACGCCCTGGATAAGGACTGGCTGCACATCCGCTACTATGACCTGACCGGATTTGTCAGTGAGAATTTGATCACTAAACTATAAGGAGGTTACTATGGTCAAAACCAAGGAAGAGATCATGGGAGCGCTCCGGACCATCATCGGAGACGGAGCGGACGACACCGTTCTGGAGCTGCTGGAGGATATTGACGACACGCTTTCCGTCGATAACTCCGCAGCCGTGAAGGAACTGGAAGAATGGAAAACGAAATACGACACCCTGGATGCCGACTGGCGCAAGCGCTATCGGGATCGATTTTACGGGGACGTGGATGAAACCGAAGATAAAATCTTCGAGGAGGACAAGCCGGCGGAAGAATCTCCGCTGACGTATGACAGTCTTTTTACTAACGATTAAGGAGGAACACACAGAATGTCTAAAAGAATTGCGGTCAGCAGCCTGAACGCTTCGACCATTAACATTATCAACACGATCCGGGCAAACGCAAGTTTCAGCTATCAGCAGAGCGTCCCGGAGATCACGAGCTACACCCAGATCCCCGCCGTCGGTGAGGTGATCTACGGGAATCCCGCTTTCAGCAACGAGTTCGTTAACGCCCTGCTGAACCGGATCGCCCTGGTGCAGATCAAGTCCGCCACCTTCAATAACCCTTACCGTGACCTTAAGAAGGGATACCTGGAGATGGGTGAAGTCGTCGAGGAAATCTTCGTTGACATCGCCAAGCTTACCTTATTTAAGAAAGAAGAGGTCAGCAAAGAGGAATTCCGGCGCACGATCCCGGATGTGAAGAGTGCTTTCCATGCCGTAAACTGGAGGGTGAAGTACCCGGTCACCATCGAGGACGAAGAGCTGCGTCAGGCTTTCACCACCGTAGACGGTGTGACCGACATGATCGCCAAGATCGTGGACGCCATGTACCGGGCTTCCGAATATGACGAATTCCTGCTGTTCAAGTATATGCTGATCAAGGGCTACAATCAGAACGAGATCAAGAAGATCGAGCTGCCGAACGGCACGACCATGACCGGCTATGCCACTGAATTCCGTGGTCTGTCCAACGAGATGCTGTTCCTGTCGAACAAATACAATGCTTACCCTGTACGTAACAATACGCCCAGGGAACGCCAGAGAATCTTCATGGACGCCCGGTTCAACGCCCGCTTCGACGTGGAAGTCCTCGCTTCCGCCTTCAACATGGACAAGGCCGAGTTCCTGAGCCGTCTGACCCTGATCGATAACTGGGACGAGTTCGACAACGAACGGTTTGAGGCCATTGTGGCTGACAGCAACGCCATCGAGGAAGTGACCAGTGACGAGCTGACTGCCATGGGCTCCGTGCGTGCTATGATCATCGATGAGGACTGGTTCCAGGTCTATGACGAGCTGATCAAGTTTACGGAGACGTATGCCGGGTCCGGACTGTACTGGAACTACTGGCTGCATAACTGGAAGACCATCAGCTGGTCCCCGTTCGCAAACGCCGTGGCGATCACGGAAGCGACTGCTTAATATAAGGAGGTTTTGAACTATGGCTAAATCCATCAAACTGGTTTCCAAAGATGTGGGAATCTCTCACGACGGCGTCACCTACTGCTCTGCCGGTCTGGCCCTCCATGACGGGGACACTGAGCTGAACGGCTACTTCCTGCAGCCGGCCAACCTGACCGGCGCTGTCGGCGGGATCACCGAATACGGTATGCTGGTCTTTAACTCTGAGGACAGCGACCTGAGCGCTGCTGTCACGATCGCCTGCGTCGAAGCCGGCAGTCCCGTGACGGAAGCGAATACCACCTCTGTGAGCATTACCCTCCAGGACCTGATGGACACGGAGCCGGGCGATGACCTGGCAGCGTCCGAGTCCAGCGGGACCTGATCATCTTTCTCTCCTCATTAGATATATGTGGGCGGTAGGGTGGGAATTTCAGAAAGGAGAAAATCATGGCTACTTTATATAGAGCAGAAACAACGCTCCAGGAAATCCTCGGCATGAAAGTGGGGGATGAACTGAAGCTCGCCGGCGGTGATCTGCCGGACTATACGGAAGACGATGCGGGAAAGGCCCTCCAGGTGAATCAGAGCGGGACCGGACTGGAATGGGGTCCAGGAGTCCCCTCCTACACCTCCTCCGATGTGGGGAAGGTGCTGACGGTGGGACAGAAGAACGAGACTGCGGTGGTAGTGCCGGAGCAGACGGTGACTGTTACGGAAGGGCCAACACTGCTTACCGGATATGACACTCAGTTTTTTGGGTCTGTAGTAGACGGCACCGAAATAACTGTCACGGACAATAACACCACGGTAGTATTAACCGCTGAGAGTGAAGGTGATGATATTCCTATTTTTACATTCTCGGCAAGCGGTTATCAAATATCACTGGCGTTGATTACTGCCGACTATGAGGGATTCACGGCCGGACTATATTTCATTGGAGCGCCCGGTTCACACACCGTGAAAGTGAGTGTAGAACGCCCGGCACCATCCGCTGTATGGTCTGTGTCATCTCCTGCAGTATACCGATTTGAAGCTAATGTCACTACTCCGAGGGATGTTTATGCGGCGTTGAACGCCGGGAAAATTGTAGTGCAAGAATATATTGCCGACACCCCGGGTTCTGTTTCGTCAGTAAGTC
>CAMNFW010000181.1 GCA_946537565.1 uncultured Ruminococcus sp.
TGTTTTAAAAATATTATACACATTAAGCGATATTTTGTGCATTTTAGGCAATTGAACGTCATGGCAGAAGTAATATGCAACAGCTGAAAAAGATGTCCTTTATGGAGCAGACAACAATTCTTCAACCGCCATGATTCTTACAGCTATGATTCTAAGACCAGCAAGAGCCTTCTCCGCTCATTTTGAAACGCATCAGCTATAACGGCTTACGCTTCCGGCTCAAAACTCAAAATCTGCATAATCCTCAGCAATAAACCGGTGATAGGTAATATGACAGCCTCCCTGCATACACGGCTCAAGAGCAAGGCAGTAACGGTATTCATCAGGCTCTCCGTCAGGAAAATATACCAGATAATCAAACTCCTCACTGCTGCTGTTCTCGATCACCACATTGTCAGAGTATTTCCGGAATACAGCAAATACATCTTCCTCAGATATCCCATGCTCCCGGACAGTTTCAATAAGCTCGTTTATAAAACCGCTGCCGGTATTCATGCCGTTAACGTAAGCTGTTCCTTCAGCCGGAACAGTTATGCAGATGCCATTTTTTATCTCCCGGAAAGAAAGCTTTCCCAGCCTTTCAGTACAATGGCCAGCAAATTTTTCCAGCTGATTCACCATATCCTGCAAATCACAGGCAGTGCCGAGAATATGATTCAGTGAAGCAAGGGTATAATTCAGGCTCATGGGTCTTTTGTCATAACCAAGCTTTATCTGAGCCTCAAGAATATTGTCGGTGATATTTTTTTCAAGTCTTTCGCAGTTCATAACAGCCTCCTGTGTTAATTTTTTATAAAAGTATTATATCACTAAAATCTGTTTAATTCAAGTAAGTATACACAAACATCATTTTCTAAAATTTTATCTGACCTCAGAGCTATACTTTGCAGGATAGCGGATATATAATTCAATGTCTGAATTAACAATCTTCCTCTGTTCTGCATAGTATGTAATACGCAGCAATATCGCTGCCAAAAATAGAAGATTCTCTTGCGGAGACAGACCTGCTTTCCGCAGAATGGAGGAAAAATATGGCAATATTCTATAACCAGGCTACGCTCTCATATAACGGCAGCGTTACCAGTTCAAATATAACTACCGGCGAGATAATCGAAGTCCTCACCGCTACCAAAAATGCTGTCATTGACACCTATACTCCTGAAAATGATATCGTTTTCGTTGTGAGCATCGTCAACACCGGCACCACTGATCTGACCGATCTTACCCTTACTGACGATCTTGGCAGCTATGTTTTCGGTGATGACGGTACAGAGCTTGTTCCCATGACCTATGAGGAGGATTCCGTAAACTATTATATCAACGGTGTAGTTCAGCCTGCTCCGGCTGTGACTCAGACAGAACCCCTCACTATCAGCGGAATCAGTGTTCCAGCCTCTGGAACAGCAGCTGTTATCTACGCTGCAAGAGTGAACCAGTACGCTCCGCTCAGCGCCGGCTCTGTCATAACTAATACCGCTGAAATAACCGGAAACGGCATCTGCACTCCTGTTACAGCTTCTGCTGATATTTCCCCTGCAAATACCGCTGACCTTGCTATAAGCAAGTCTCTTGACCCTACTGAGATCCCTGAAAACGGTGAGCTGACCTATTCATTTATTATCCAGAACTACGGCAATACCGAGGCTATGGCTTCTGATACCGTGATCTTCCGTGATGTATTTGAACCCGCTATCAAGATCTCATCAGTTCAATTCAACGGCACCGTCTGGAGCCCAGGCACAAACTACTCCTATAACGAAACTACCGGAGAATTTCTCTCCAATGAAGGTCAGATAACTGTTCCGGCTGCGGTCTATACTCAGGATCCCCAGACCGGTGCATGGGGTGTTCAGCCCGGTGCAAGCACTCTCGTCATCAGCGGAACTGTCAGCTGTGCTGTAATAGAAGAACCGCCGGCTGAGATCACAAAGAAAAAGAGATAAAGTTATCTAAATGCTCAGCTCAAAGGCATTTAAAGTCTTTGTTCCGTAAGTGCGTTCCGTTCATTCCGGTGGACGGAGCGCACTCTCTTATTCCAGTAATTCAGCAAAGTCAACATCTATAAGCCTTATACTTTCTGCCTTTCCGGTCTCCTCATCAAACAGAACACTCAAATATACTTTGCCGTTGGAATGGTCATATAACGTATCTGATGATACCTTGCTGTCTCCAAATGTATCAATATATTCATCTATAGTGTCATCTTTAAGACCGTTTACGGTGAATATCCCCTGCTCCGGCTCGTCTATATCTATGTAGGTCACAAGCATATCAGGCTCAGGTTCATCTATAATCCCCTTCACAAAAAACGTACATAGTCTATCAAATCCAGAATAAACTGTACATACTGTAAAATCCTGACCTTCTAAATACACGCATTGTGTATCTGACAGGTCTATAAGCTCTTCAAGCTCAGAATATCTGAACGGAAATGAAAGCCTTTTCCCAGATACATATATTTCAATTTCTGATTCTGCTGTATCTCCGGTATTTGTATCATTTTCTGTATCAGTTTCAGTATTTGTCTCAGTATCAGTTTCAGTCTCGTTTTCTGTTTCAGCTTCTGTCTCAGTTTCAGTTTCAATTGTCGCTGTTTCTGCCGTGATATCAGTGGTTTCAGCAATCTTCTTATTATCCTCTTTACCACCGCAGCCAGTCATCAATAAAACCGTCAGCAAAAAACAAGCTTCTTTTTTTATCATAACTCTTCCCATCCTATCTGAGATTATTGCCATTTTCAATTATACTGCATTTCCTGTCTCATTGCAAGATAATAAATTCTGGCTTTATCATCTTTTCACGTTTTTCCCGTTTATGCCCGTTTTCTTTTTCCCGTTTATGCCCTTTTTCGGGTCTTGACAAAACCGACTCAAAGTGATATAATTATGTTTTCAGACAGTTATTTCCTATGCTGCATACACTGTCTGGATACATAGCGTAAAAATAATGGAATTAACAAGGAGGTCAGTATGGCAAATCAGCTTTGTATAGTTCTCGATTTCGGCGGTCAGTATAACCAGCTCATCGCAAGGAGAGTCCGTGAGTGCGGTGTCTACTGCGAGATCAGAAACTACCAAACCCCTATCGACGAGATCAGACAACTTGACCCTGCCGGCATTATCTTCACCGGCGGTCCAAATAGTGTCTATGACGAAAGTTCTCCGCATATCTCCAAAGAGATCTTTGAACTGGGTATTCCGATACTCGGCATCTGCTATGGCTGCCAGCTCATGGCTTATACCCTCGGCGGTAAGGTCTCAAGCTGCGAAAAAAGTGAGTACGGTAAAATTGATGTTTCCCATTCTGAAAGTCTGCTCTTCAGCAATGTCCCCGAAAACAGCACCGTCTGGATGAGCCATACCGACTTCGTCAGCGAACTGCCCGAAGGCTTCAAAGTTACTGCTAAGTCCCAGGACTGCCCCTGCGCTGCATTTGAATGCCCCGATAAAAAACTCTATGCCGTTCAGTTCCACCCCGAAGTTACTCACAGCCAGTTCGGCAAGGAAATTCTCCATAACTTCCTCTATGATGTATGCGGCTTCACCGGTGACTGGGTAATGGACGACTTCATCGACACAACAATCGCTAAGCTCCGTGATACTATCGGCACCAAAAAAGTAATCCTCGGTCTCTCTGGCGGTGTTGATTCTTCTGTCGCTGCCGGTCTCCTTAGCCGTGCTGTCGGAAAACAGCTGACCTGCGTTTTTGTAGATCATGGCCTTATGCGTAAGGACGAGGGCGACTACGTTGAGGAAACTTTTACCTCGCTTTTTGATACGAACTTTGTCCGTGTTAACTGTAAGGACAAGTTCCTCTCTAAACTTAAAGGTGTCACCGACCCGGAAACTAAACGCAAGATCATCGGCGAGGAGTTTATCAACGTTTTCTGGGACGAGGTCCGTAAAGATACTACCGGCGGCTTCTTCGCTCAGGGTACTATCTACCCTGACCGCATTGAATCCGGTAAAGGCAACGAAGCCGGCAAAGGCAGCACTGCTGTCATAAAAACTCATCACAATACCGTTATCCCTGAGGATATGAAAAAGCTCTTCGACGGTATTATCGAACCCCTCGGCGATCTCTTTAAAGATGAGGTCAGAGCAGTCGGCGAAAAACTCGGTATTCCACATGATCTGGTGTGGAGACAGCCTTTCCCAGGCCCCGGTCTCGGCGTTAGAATCATCGGTGAAATAACTGAAGAAAAAATCGAGATCCTTCAGGAGGCTGATGCTGTTTTCAGAGATGAGATCAGAAAAAGCGGAGTTGAAAATGAACTCAAACAGTTCTTCGCTGTCCTCCCTGATGTCCATACCGTCGGCGTTATGGGCGATCACCGTACCTATGACCACCTTATCGCCCTCCGGGCTATCACTACAGATGACTTTATGACTGCTGACTGGGCAAGAATACCTTTCGATGTCCTCGCTAAGGTCTCTAACCGCCTTTGCAATGAGGTTGATCACGTTAACCGTGTAGTTTATGATATTACTTCTAAACCGCCCGGAACTGTAGAGTGGGAATAATAAACGTCCCGAAAAATAGGGCGTAAACACGCCAAATACCGTTATCAAATCGTTATCATGGCAACGATTTGGCAACAATTCTCGGTTATCGGCAACAGTGATATTAATTTTGTCTGAAAAGATAAGAGCTATCTGATTC
>CAMNFW010000182.1 GCA_946537565.1 uncultured Ruminococcus sp.
GGGCCGACGATAACGCAGATCTCGCCCTTCTCGACGCTACAGCTGACTTTGTCAAGCGCAAATACCTCAGCTGAGCCGCCGCTATACTTTTTCACCAGTTCACTGATCTCCAAATACATTTTTTACTTCTTTCCTTTCAATAATTTCACTTATCGTCAGCAGACTCAGTTCAATATCCGGCTGACAATGTTCACTGTCAAGACAAACTGACAGCCAGTAATTCTCCTGCAGCATCTCTGAAAAAAGGAACACCTTTTCACTGAACTTTGGTCTTATGATAAGAGCCTCATTCCGTGGCAGCGGAACAGCACTGAATCTGCTGAAATCGTCATACAGTCCCAAGCCGGTCATTTTTGTGAAGCTCTCTTTCATGGTCCAGAGCCGGAAAAAAGCGCTGTCACGCTGATTTTCCGGAAGAAGCATCAGTTTTCGGCATTCATCATCAGTCATGCAGTGACGATAGATCTCAGGTTTGATTTTCCGCATCATTTCCACATCCAAGCCCACCGGACAATTACTGAAAGCACCGGCGGCGAGCGAACCGGAATGTGAAAGGCTGAACTGAACAAGTCCGCTTTTCAGGTAAGGTTTTCCATTTTCAGCCGTTACAGTCTGTGACTGTGCATCAGATAGTCCAAACAAACATTGCAGGACATATCGCAGCAAAAGTCCGGCAGCAGCACAGCGAAGCTTGTCATCATGACGGATATACTTAGCCAGCTGTTTCTGCCGTTCAGGTTCCAGCAATTGAATGACCTGCTGCGGAAGCTCATGCTGCATATCAGAAATATCGCACACAAAAACCTTGAGCCAGACCTCAGGATATTGCATTTGCCGAAAACCTCCTGCCCGATAAACGTTAGCTTTAGCTAATATAAAGACAAATAAAACTCCTTTCTTTTGCAGCTGCTTCCGCTTTTCGGGAAATGGCGCTGCTGTGAAAGGCTCATGCTTTAAATTAAAATGAAATTATGTTAGCTAACTCTAATAAACACCGTTCATCATTATATCACATTCATTTTAGTTTGTCAAGCATTTTTTCTCTGATGATCTGAAGTTTTTAAACTATATTCAGAAATTTCGCTGGATCAGGAGGTTTGCGAAAAAAGATACTGAGATCAAACTGTCTTTTGACTTAGTAATTTCTGATGTTATCATTAATAGCTTAGGCTAACATTTTACTCTGATATCAGTGAGATATTTTCCTGTATAAACCACAAGTCCCCGGACTTGGATCCAGGGACTTGCAGCTGAAAATCTATTGTACGCCAAACGGTGCAGTAGTTCAATTTTGCTGAAATCTCAACAGAGGGGATCGCCTGAAAAGCGACGCCTGTCTTTGGTGAATCATTTTTTGCTGTAATATTTGCAGCAGCAGTTGATGTAGTTTTAGCCTGTGCAGCAGTTGAAGCAGCGGCAGTAGTTTCAGCGGACTGGTCAATTCTTGCGGCACCGTCGGGTGTTGTCCGGAAAACTCTGATATCGTTTTCATTCTTTCTGCGGACTGTTACTGTCCATACACCAGCAGCGATATCGTCCTTTGAATCAACGGCCTCGAAGTCCTACCAGTTTTCACCGCTCTTAGTCAGAGCATCGAAAACCTTTGCATCAGCAACAGAAGCCGGAAGTCCCTGTGCTGGTCCGAATTCATCGGCAGCCGCAGCTTTAATTCTTGCAGCAGCACTCTTTATCGCTGGAAGTTCACGCAAAAAGCGCTGACACATCGCATTGCAAATACAAAAGCTGAAACCCAAACCCTGGTCTCAGCTTATCAAAAAAGTCCAGCCTGACCGCTGGACTTTTAAACTATCATGCAAAAACACAAAGCTGAAAGACAAGATCATTATGAATAGCAAAAGCGATCGCTGCAATAAGAAATGAAAGTGTTATTCAAAGTCATTCCGTTATATTTCATTTGCCGGGCTGACCGCTCCCCTGTCAGACGTACAAGAAAATCAATATCCATTTGAAATAAAAAGAACAGCCGAAAAAGTAATTATCAAGTGTTTACAAAAATCAGATTTCGTGCTATAATGAAAATAACACCTGATAAGATGATATAATGCTGAGTAAGTTTCAGCATTGACAACTGTGCGAGTAATGAAGATACCAGAGCTTAAACAGTTTAGACCCTGCACTGATTCTCCGACAGACAATGCCAAAAAAGCTTTTACAGATCAATTGGAGAGATAAAGTATGAAAACTATATTATGTGATGATAACAATATTAATGAGTTAAGAAAACAGTATCCGAACGGGCTGCATTTTGTAGTTGGTGATACACATGGTGAATTTCCGACTTTGAAAAATCTAATGGATAAAATCAAATTTGATCCTGAAACTGACCATGTATATTTTTTAGGAGATTACAACGGCGGCGGAGATCCGGCAAATCTTGTTCAATATCTTTCCACATATTACTCGGAAGATTCTACTTGTACCGGCTTTCACCTGATCCGTGGGAATCATGAAAGAGAGTTATTCCCATATTTCCCGTTATCTAATATGCCTGATATTATTGTTCTTAAAATGGAGCATATGTGTTACTACATGGTTCATGCCGGAATGATCAGCAGCGTATTTGATCTGATAAATGCGGACATCGCTAACAGACCCGGAGAATCTGTTTTTGCTTATAAGCTTGATGATAACGGCGTAGGATACAACGCACCGCTCAGACAGATCATATGGTCAAGAAAAGGCTTGTATTCCCAGAGATCACGCTGGCATTTATGGCCGTCGCAGAGTGATTTGCATCAAAACCATGCTGTGATTCTTCACGGACATACGCCATACTGCTTTTTTATGGGTTATTTTACTTATGGTGATGACAGCCTTTTTTGGGAAAATCAGCATATTTGGTTCAGTGAAGATCTCCAATCGTTTGATATAGATGCTAATATAAAAGGCAGGAATGCGTTTGGAGAAAGCTGGCGTGGATTATCATGTATTTGTCTGGAGATATTTGACAGCATTGCAGGTAAAAATAACAGCAGCCTTTCTATTCCGGACATTATCAATTCAGCAAATGGAGTATTTTCCGCACAGTACACCTTTTCTAATGAGATATGGCAGGAAGGAGATATTCACGCTCTTCTTTCTGCACAGTCTCGAATGAAAACTATTATGATAGGAAACGATAGATCTCTGTATCTGCAATGATCGCTCAGAGCTTAAAACAGACGATATCAGCTCAGGCATAAAAAAATAGTATGCAGCCGGGAAACCTGCATCTGTATTCCGCTGATATGATTTTAGTTAAAAAATAATTATTTTTTACAACTCTTGACATTTGCAGATATATGTGGTAGAATAAGTACAGCAAAAGTTAAAAGGCAATAATTTGAATGCATCTCACTTACGGGTGAAGTGTGTCCAAATTATTGCCTTTTATTATATCAGCAGCTTGACAAAGCGGCGTCGGGAGACGACCGAATATAATGCAGTTAATCACCTATGTGTAAGCGTTACTGCGGAATTTACGCACTCAAATATATAAAACCAATGATTTATGATTTATCAAGGAGGAATTAAAATGAGCAAAAAATACCTGAACATGGAGCGGAATCCTGACGATCCCGATCTCAATGCTGACGATCTTGACACCACAGATAGTGATAACGGCATCAGCACCGACGGAAATGAATCTGACCTTGAATTATTCAAGTCGATAATGACAGAGGATATGATAGATGAAGCAGAAAAACTTTTTAAAGAGTGGTTTCCTGAATTGTTATCAGACTTTGATAGCGATGATACAGATAAATTGCGTGAACTCAATGAAGATTTCGATGACGATTTCGATGAAGATTTCGATGAAGATTTCGATGAAGATTCCGATTACGATGAAGATTTCAGTTATGAATTCGATTACAATTATGATGACGATTACGATTGTGATGACGATTACGATTTTGATGAAGATTACGAATAATAGTGAAAGATTCAACAGTGAATTCCGCAGTAATCAGCTGAAAATCAAAAACGGTGATAACTACTGACGATCCGTTAGGGCAATGTTTTTGTCCTGTCACAGATGACCTTGAATGACAGCAGGTTTTCTGACGAACGGAAGGATATCTGTCTCCCATAAAAACAGCTCTGAGGGCATATTTTGTCCCCATAGCTGACCTTGACATACCCGGAAAGCACAGATGAGCAGACCGGTGATACGATACCGGCAGCAGACTATGTTTTCACAAGAGCAAATACACCTGAATATGAGAGCGAGTCTTAACACCTTTGAAACTGACGAAAAGCTGATCGCTTCCTGGACAACCGGGGAACGTACACTTTCTTATTTTGCAGATGAGCTGCATTATACGGAAACGGTCACATTTCTGGAAAGCGGAGTTATGATGATACATTATTTCAGCGAAGATCTTGCGCTGGACAGGTCAATGTATTATTCTTACACTGCTGCTGACGGAACACTTACCTTTAGTCTTGTCACGGATAAAGAAACGCATTATCAGGCGGTTTACTCATTCGATGCAGAAGGAAATCTGCAATTTATCAATGATGAAACAGCGTCCTCAATATTTGCAGATGTTTTTTCCGATGTTAC
>CAMNFW010000183.1 GCA_946537565.1 uncultured Ruminococcus sp.
GAAGGACATCAATCTTGCGATTGAAGCGAACCGGGATTCGCTGTCCGGCTTGCTGAACAAAAACACGGTAACATCAATAGCCACTGAGCTTCTCAGGTCATCGCCGGCATACAATATAAATATAGTAATACTTGACATTGATGATTTCACTGACATCAACAGCAGCTATGGGCATTTATTCGGAGACGAGGTGATATACACCGTAGCGTCCATAGTGAAAAAGGAGCTGGGAACGAGGGGATTTGCCGGAAGAATAAGCGGCGGCGGATTTCTTATAGTGATAGAAGGTACGAGTGACGAAACTGATCTGCGTGGAATACTGCGAGCCATAAGGACGAATACAGAGTTTGCATTTTCTGATCGTTTTGAAAACTTCCGGCTGACCTGTTCAATGGGAATATCCACCTATCCAAAGGACAGCAAGGACTATGACGAGCTGTTCATGCAAGCAGACAAAGCACTGTACATTGCCCAGCAGAAGGGTAAAAACCGTTATGTGATCTATGATATAGAGAAGCACGGGTCTGTAGAGAAGGACATGGAGAATAAGATAGCTTTTCTCAGCAGCAAGAAGGAAACAACAGAAAGGCTGACCTTTGCAGGTGATTTGTCGGAGAGCCTTGTATTTGGCAGACTTCCGGACATATCGGTGCTGCTGGAGCAGATACGGTTTCAGTTTGGGATAGATGATATATGTGTATTTGCAGGAAAGGAAATGGGGCTGATACTCAGCTGTGGAAATGCGGCATCGAGAAATGCTGGCTACATCTTAAAAAACGGCTATACAGAGCGTTTTTCTGGTGACAGTATATTCGTGATAGACAATGTGAACGAGCTGGAGGGACGAGATGACGAGGCATTGGCACAGCTAACCTCTGAAAACATAGGAGGAGCAGTGCAGTATCTTATAGCGGAGGAAACGGTACTAAAGGGAATGATCTCATTCTGTTATATAGGCAGGTTCAAGAAATGGTCGGTATCAGACATAAACTATTTTGCAATACTTGCGAGAATGATCTCAGCAATTCTGAAAAAGCAAGGGTTTATATGATATTGCTCTGCATATTAACTCATGAAGAGAATAAAAACGTGAAAGGGATAAAAGGCAGGTAACATTTTTGTTAATACTGAAAAAAAGAGCGCTGAAAAAAAATTCAGCGCTCAAATAATATATTGATCAGAACGAATGCGGTTCAGTGAGCATACCGTCGTAATCGAACCATTCGATCTCGGTGGTGCCGTTGACATTCATAAGCTTGCCGTCTACGGAAGAGTAGTAGGGATTATTCTTGTCAACATCGAAAACGAGACCGCTGAATGAGGAGAAAGAACTGTAGCCGATATATTCCACATTAGGACCGATATGAATTTTCATACCGCTGCGGTCTGTGTACATAATATTTCTGCCGAAGCAGTTAGCGCCGATAAATTCGAGGCTGTCAGGGAGATCGAGTTCAGTGAAGGAGCGGATACCATAGAAAGCATAGTTGTCGATCCGCTTCAAAGAGCTGGGAAATTTGATCTTTTTAAGACCGACATAGTGCATAGCGCCGGTATCATCGGTTTTGTCCTTGTCATCGAAATTATCGAAGATCGGAGAAGTGCAGCTGTCGCTGAAAGCCTCCGGGCAGATCTCTTCAACACCCTCCGGCACAGAATAGCTTTCACGGTCCTGACCGAAAAAGGCAATAAGGAGCTTTTTATTCTTATCGAAGAGAACGTTATTATCCATAGTGTAATACTTATTATCCGGGTCGATAGTCAGCTTGATATCGATGCAGCCGTGGAAGGGATTGATGCCGATTTTCTCGACAGAAGCCGGGATATTGAATTTTGTAATAGAAGTATTGCTGAGGGCGTAGCTGTCGATTTCGGTGATAGTATCCGGAACATCAATGCTGGTCAGGGCGATGTCGTTCAGGAATACCTGATCGCAGAGCTTAGTGACACCGGAGGGAATGTTGATTTTTTCGAGCGTACTGCATCCTGAGAAAGCCTGATCGCCGATAACTGTGACAGTTTCGGGGAGTTTAACGCTTTTCAGGCTGGTGATATCCTTGAAAGCGCAGGAACGTATAACAGTAACCGGCTTGTCGCCAGCTTTATCGGGAACGGTGATATTTTTATCGGTACCGTAATAGCTTATAAGCTCAGCGTGGTCATCGAAGATACTGAACTGCATTTCACCGGAATCGGTTTTGAACTCTTCGATAAAATCCTTAGAGTATTCAGGGAACTGACGGATCTCGGTGCCATGTTCCTTGCCAGATCTGTCGGTAATAATGATCTGGTACCAGAATTCATTAGTCACATCAAGCTCTGAGATATATCTTGGCTTATAGAAGAAGCTGGAATCGAAGTTGAGGACAGAGAGAGTGAATTTGCCTGAAATTTTTTCAAGTTCAGTATAGGGAACGGAATAATCGTTGTTTTCCCAGATAACAGGAACGTAGTAAACCATAAGGCTGGACATATTCTCGCCGGAAATATCATTTTTACCGTTGAAGCTGATAGCATCGGAGGATTCATCGCCGGAGCCGAGAGGGGAGCTGGTGACATTTTTAATAACAGCCTTATCCGCACCGCTTTCAGCCTTGATAGTGAAGACAGTATAGATGATCTGGTTGTAGAGGAAGTGGATGCTGTCGGTAGAAAGAGCATTGCCTCTGGAGGCATAGACATTAGAGTTGTCGCCCAGCTCAGAGCATACACAGCGAGCGAAAATCTGATCAGCGCCGCTGTCCATATCGCCTGAATTATTATCATCTTCGGAGACAGCGATAATAATTTCGGGGTCGAGGTCGATAGCGAGCACACCGTTTTCATCTGGGACGAGGGGGATTTTTTCCATAATAGGATAATAGCATTCATCCTCGAAGAAGTCGTCATTTTTTTTACTTCTGTAGAAAACGGTATAGTAAGCGCTGCCGAAGTCAGCCAGCTGTTCATCGGTGAGCTGATAGTAATCGAAGCTGCCTTCATTATCCGGCTGCTGTTCCATAGAGCTGACTTCGAGACCGGTGTCGAAGGATTTAGAAGCGGTGCCGGATTTCCAGGGGGCGGTGAAGGTATCCATGAATTCTTTATAGCCGGAGGAAGAGAGCTGATCCAGGAAGTTCTCACCGTAGTAACTGAACATACCATAGCCTTCATAAGGGAAATAAACAGAAATGCCGGTACTTGATTTAACATTGGATACACCGTAAGTCACGAGCTTGTCAAGAGCATTTGACAGAGCGTTTGATTCTTTAGGGTAGATACTTTTAAGCTGAACAGCGAGATCGCCCAGGTCAACCAGGTCATAGCCTTCACCGGGACTGTATTCATGGACTTTAGTTCTTGCTCTGAAGATATCGTTATATTCATTTCCGGAGATATCGCTGTTCATTTTATCGAAGAGAGAATCCAGAGCTTTACGGGTATTGCTTATCTGAGAGAGGTCAAGGGAGTATAATGTGTAATCGGGATTGAACATAGCAGAGCGGCTGGCTTTGATGCTGTCGGCATAGTAATTGATAATATTTTTAGAGAGGCTTGGGATATCGGTGGATGAGTTGAGGACATCAAGGCAGCCGTAATCCCAGCCGGAGCCGGGTTCAGTTTCCGGGGAAGCGATAAGAGTTTCGGCGTAATTGCTGCACATTTCAGCGACTTCGATAGAAGACATAAGGCAGGCATCGAAGCCGATGAATTTCAGTTTTTTGGTGTTGAAACCGGATTCAGACAGGGCGCTGCTCATTTCATCGAGAGTGAGGTGATCGGTGTCGATAACGCCGTCCGGGTCTTTATAAAGCTCGTCCAGACCGTAACCCATAAGTGGACCGCCGCCGTGATCCCAGCAAATGAGGGCATAATCCTTAGCCGGGTACTTAGACTTCACCTCATTCATGAAGCCGCTCAGGGTCTCAGCCTCGCCCATATTCTTTTTTTGATCGCTGTAGATATTGAAGTCGCCGTCACCGTTATATACGAGGTAATTATTGCAGTTAGCGGGGACATTGATCCACCAGGTCTTAGCGCCGCCGGTGTAGACAACGAGGTTAACATTTTTATTAGTTAGACCGCTTTCACACATTTCTATGATATCTCTGGAAGCGGCTTTATTGTTGCTTTCGAGGTCAGAGCCGACCATATAGACCATGATAGTGAGGTCTTTTTCGGGGTTAGATTTAAGATCATTCCATTTAGCGGAGCTGGCAGCTTGCCGGGTGCGTTTTTTATTGGAGGAAGAAGAATGGGCGGCAGATCTGTCACTGAGCTGAGAAACAGCATCATCATCTTCATAGATGATATTTCTTGGGTGGTCAGCGGCAGGGGCATCGGAGCTGGTGAGGTTGTCATCAGCCTCAGCCACAGTTGCTTCTGCGGACATATCGGAGCTGTTGTCATCTGAAGAAGAAGAGGAATTAGTTTTATCTGAGCAGCTTACAGAAGCACTGACAGACAAAGTCAGAGCGAGCAGCAAACTGAGATATTTTCTGAATTTTTTCATGTATTACCTCCTGAATTTA
>CAMNFW010000184.1 GCA_946537565.1 uncultured Ruminococcus sp.
TGCCTTCAAAGAGGGAATTACTCCATATATCGCCTATAATCCGGGAAAACCTCTTGCTTTTGAGGCTACTCTGTCAGATAACAATTGTGAGGCAGTATTTATTTCATCAACTGTAAACGATGAATCTTCAACTATCGAGCTTTTCTTCGATGAAGAAACAGGGACATGGAAAGGTGAGGGCTTTTTCAGGACACGGGTTCCCGGAACATTGAATGTTCTTGCGTTCAGGTCTGACAGTGAATATATGCTTGAATACGATTCAACCGGGAACAGCGGAAGAGGTTCTCTCAAAATGGGTGATACTGATCTCCTTGCGGATACTCCAGATGACCAGATAGACCTTGCCCGTGATTTTGCGAAGGAGGCAAAAGCATCTCTTATTGCAGAGGATGAAAACGGCGCAATGGTTCGTTATCAGTATAATCTTGACGGACTTGAAGGCGACACAGGCTATTACTCCGGCAGAAGTGAAACCGTTGTAATGAACGGCGTGGAGGTATCAGCTGATGAGGTTGCTGAAGATCCTGAAAAATTCGGCTTTGAAAAGTCTCCGGCTCAGGTTCGTGACGAAAACGGAAATATCCATACTTATTATGCAAAATATCTTATCCAGTCTGATGAACTGGACGAGCTGGCGAATAATACCTTCATCGAAGCTGAGGAGGAAACTATTCCCGATATTGTACCTCTTTCAGCTCCCAAGAAAGCCGGTAAAACAAAAAAATCAATTGCTCAGTGGACATATGAAAATCAGGATACAGCAGCTTCATGCGTTTCTGGTTCGATCATAGTCGATAAGGTACAGGAGACTGTAACCGGCGGTTCAAAGAGTGATTATGTGACAACGATCGTCACAGAAGGGGGAAAGACCGGCATAGGTAATTATCTTGATGCTAAGGGCATGAGTGGTCTGAACAATGGTGCAGGCACAGTGATGACCGTAGCTGAGGTCGGTGTCCGTACAGTAGGCTGGTGGGGTGAAATGACTGCTATCAGAGACTCTAAAAATCCCAGGGTCCAGGAAGAAAAATTCGTTTACATGGGCTGTTCAACCTGTATATTTGCGGCAAGAGTTACAAATATAGTTGTAGGCGGTGCTGTGATCGCAGGAACAGTCGGCGGAGTTATAGCAGGTACACTTGCAAGCGGTCCCTGTATAATTGCAGGAGCAGTTTGTGTGGGCGTGGTAGTCGGAGTGAATATGCTGATAGACAAGGTACACAACTGGTTCAAGCCTTTATTTGCAGGCGAAGCGGTTATGACCGATGGTTTTAAGCTGAAATATCTCATCGACCCCAGTGGAATCGCCTATGAATACTTACCGTCCAATCCGATAGAAGGCGTTACAGCTGAGATATATTACAAGGACGAAAATGGAAATGAAGCGCTTTGGAATGCGGTTGATTACGATCAGATAAATCCTCAGCTCACTGACAGTGCAGGCTGGTTTGCATGGGACGTGCCGGAGGGCGAGTGGAAGGTAAAGCTGACAGCTGAAGGCTATGATCCTGTTGAATCTGAATGGCTGCCGGTACTGCCGGTACAGGTAGACGTTAACCTTAATATGACCAGTCAGCAGCCGTCGGAAATCAAATCAGCAGAGTATAACAGCAGATCAGCCCTTATCACTTTCACAAGGCATATGACCGACAGCACTATCAATTCCGACAGCCTTTATCTGACAGATGCAGCCGGAAATGTGATACCTTCATCAATAATAGCAGTTAAGGAGGATATCAATGACACAGATTGTTCTATAACCTACAAGCTTACACCTACATCAGCAGCTGAACTTGAAGGCGCTTCGATCAACCTTACATCAGATGCTTTAAGCTATAACGGCATTGCATCTGCAAAAAGTGTAACTGTACTTTCAAAGGGGCAGGAGCCTGAGATCAGCGTGATATTGGGTGACATCAATATGGACGGAGCGGTTGATGCCTCTGACGCTTCCGGGATTCTCAGGGAGTACGCATTGCTTTCCACTGGAAATCCAAGCTCGCTGAGTGAAGAAGAATTCATGGCAGCAGACGTTAACTACGACGGAGTTATAGACGCATCAGATGCTTCGTCAGTTCTTAGATTCTACGCATACCTTTCAACCGGCGGTTCTGGAACTCTTGAAGAATTTCTGGGATATGTTTAAGTATAATATTCACGAAAAAGCGGGCTGTGCAGTTTATGCACAGCCCGCAGCTTTTACTGAGCTTCAGCTCTTATCGTTGTCGCTGACATTATTGTATCTGTTTTCCAGCCATTTTATCATTTCGTCAAAGCCTTCCTGAGAGCAGTCAAACTCCTGTTCATGCTCTATCTGAGCCTTCATTGAGCAAAGTCTTCCGTGCCAGGTGAGGCATCTGAGCTTTTCGCCGTAGATGATCTTATAAGAAAAATCACCGCAGCTGCCGGAGTAGTCATTTCCGCATTTGAAGTAATGGAATTTAGGAATATCGAAAATGGTGGAAACACTGGTTTTTCCAGGCAAATCACACACCTCCCCAAAAGAAATCTATTGCCTGATCAAGGGAAGAATAAACTCTTGTAATTATCTTTTTCAGTTCATCGTCCGGCTGGGTCTGATCCGGGATCATTATCACCTTGCAGCCGGCACGGTAAGCTGCGGTAATTCCGTTAGGCGAATCTTCAAAGGCGGCACAGCTCTCAGGAGGAAGGGAAAGTTCTTTTGCAGCAGTAAGATAGATATCCGGGTCAGGCTTGCCATTGGTTATCATATCACCGCAGATAACAGCGCTGAAATAATTCCTTGCACCGATCTTATCGAGATACAGCTCTGTTCTGTCCCTGGGAGTTGCCGTAGCCACAGCACATAGAATGCCATTGCTTTGCAGGTAGTCAAGCAGCTGAAACAGACCTTTTTTCACGTCGATCCCATATTTTTCGACATGAGCGTTTATCAGTTCAGTTCTTCGTGAGCGGACTTTTTCAGTTGGAAAATCCTCACCGAAAAAGCTTTTAAGTTTTGGAATGGAATATTTTCTTGCGAGACTGCGAATGGCAAAGACGTGTTCGTCCTGCATATCATATCCGAATTCTTTTGCAGCCTGTTTCCAGTATTTAAGGTAGAGCTTTTCAGTGTCGATCATGAGACCGTCCATATCGAAAACAGCGCCCTGGATTTTTCCGTCATAAATTGATATCATTAGCAACTATCCCCAACTGTTGGCCTTGTTCAAAGAAAAAACGAGTGAATTTCTGAGAGTTTTTCAATTCCTCATCAAGCTGAGGAAGATCGACATTTAAGTTTTCATCTATTTCAGCATCTTGCGGAGCATTAGCCTTAGCGATATCCATGATGATCTTTCTGAGCTTTTTGTCGTAGTTTTCAGCTTTTGCTGCAGCTTGCTTGATAGTGATCAGAGCCTTAGTGAAGTAAGTCAACTCAACTGTACCCAATGCAGAAATGAAGAATATAACGCTGTCGTTATTGATATCCTGTGACATAGCCTCATCGAGACACTGTAAAGATCTGTCAGTCAGCTCCTCCATGTTCTCATTGGAGGGTTTTTTGATCCTGTTAAGTACACTGTCCAGTTTTTTAAACCAGTTCTGAGCTTCCTGATATTCAGGTTTTCCCTTGATGTACTTCATAAGGTCATCACCGGGAGCGGCATTTTCAGTTCCCGGAATTGAGTATAAATAGCAGAATGCAGCCTGTTCGCAGACAGCACGCAGGCATACCAAAAGCATATCAATATCTATCATTCCTATGACAGCTGATGATTTACGCAGGTGGAGAATGAATTCATCTTTTGTCTTTAGCATATAATTTCCTTTCGCTTTTAAAGAACAGGGAACGCTTTTTAGCGTTCCCCGGTTTATTTATTACCAGTTAATCATCCAGCTGTACATACCCTCATACTGACGGGCGGAGCTGTTCCATGAGAAATCAGCTTCCATACATCTGCGGACCATTTTGTCCCATTCAGTACGGTGGTCATAATATACGCTCTTGGAGTAGTTGATAACACCAAGCATCTCGTCGCCGTTGTAATTAGCGAATGAGAAGCCGGTGCCAGTACCGTCGAACTCATTGTATGGCTGAACGGTGTCTTTAAGACCGCCGGTCTCACGAACTATCGGGATAGTTCCGTATCTGAGGGCGATGAGCTGAGTCAGACCGCAGGGCTCGAAGAGTGAAGGCATGAGCATTGTATCAGCAGCGGCATAGAGCTTGTGAGCCAGCTCATCGGAGTAGAGAATATTAGCAGAAACTCTCTCCGGATATTTCCACTGATAATGCTTGAACATATTCTCATATCTTGGGTCGCCGGTACCGATCACAACGAACTGAGTATTTTCATCGCAGATGCGTTCGATAGCGTAATTTACAAGATCGAGACCCTTCTGATCAGTCAGACGGGAAATAATAGCGATCATATATTTATTTCTGTCCACGGGCAGTCCCAGCTGTTCCTGGAGTTTTTCCTTATTCAAAGCTTTAAGCTCTTTATAATTATCGACATTGTATTCAG
>CAMNFW010000185.1 GCA_946537565.1 uncultured Ruminococcus sp.
CTAAATATCCCGACTGCGCTGTCACCCTTTCTCTGGGCGAACGCTCAAAGCAAAGCTACAAGCGTATGAAGGATGCCGGCGCTGACCGCTATCTGCTGCGGCATGAAGCTGCGGACGAGGAGCTTTACAAACAGCTCCACCCAAAGGATATGAGCCTGAAAAACCGCAAGGATTGTCTCTTCACTCTTAAACGGCTGGGCTATCAGGTGGGAGCCGGCTTTATGGTGGGCGCTCCCTTCCAGACCGCTGAGCATCTCATCGCTGATATCCGCTTTCTCCAGGAGCTTCACCCGGAAATGATCGGCATAGGTCCCTTTATCCCTCACCACTCCACTCCTTTCGCTGATAAACCAAAGGGTACCCTTGAGCTGACTCTGCGGCTGCTGGGTATACTAAGGCTGATGTTTCCGTATGTGCTTCTTCCGGCAACTACTGCCCTGGGAACTGTTTCACCTATAGGCCGTGAGCTGGGTCTTAAGACCGGCTGCAATGTGGTGATGCCGAATCTTTCACCGGTAATGGTCAGAAGCAAATATGAGCTTTATGATGATAAAATATGCACCGGCGAGGAAGCTGCGGAATGCCGTTTCTGTCTGCAAAAACGTATAGAATCCGCCGGCTATGAGGTCGCCTCTGAGCGTGGAGACTGCATCGCTGATATCACCGCAGACTAACTGTTTTCTAACATAATTCCAAGTCAAAATAAGGAGTATTAACATGAGAGTTCGTTTTCACCTTCCTGATTTCGCAGGAAGATTCAAGCTTAATATACTATTTGCAGATATGCTGCAAAAGCACCCGGAATATTTCCGTGAGGGAGTTGAAATAGCTTCCTTCTACGGTGTATTTCCCCCTTCCATGTGGAATGGCGGAAGAACCCAGGGCGGGACCTGTGACAAAAGCTTTGTGAAGTACGTTATCAAGGAATTCAACAGCAGAGGCATTCCCCTCCGCTTTACCTTCACAAATCCAGTTCTCGAAAAGAAACACCTGGACGACCCATTCTGCAATATGGTCATGAATCTCGCCAACAACGGTATGAACGAAGCTATCGTTTTCTCGCCGCTGCTGGAGGATTATATCCGTAAAAATTTCCCGAAGTATAAGCTCACAAGCTCCACCTGCAAGCGTATAACCGACCCGGATAAGCTTAAGGAAGAGCTTGAAAGAGATTATAGCATCGTTGTTGTTGACTATGACTTCAACAATAACTTTGAAGTGCTGGAAAAGCTTCCAAGAAAAGCTGACTGCGAGCTGCTGGTAAACGCCTGCTGCGAACCCGGCTGCCCCAGAAGATCAGAACATTATAAGTGCATCGGCGTACAGCAGATCGCTTACAATGAACACCTGAAAAAACACCCCGGTCAACCTTTCAATGCTGCACAGTATGATCCGGAGAATTTCCGCAACTGCCCCTATTCACACAGAGGTCTTTTCGATATCAGAAACCTCTCTACCCATATCTCGCCTGACGCAATATGGGAAAAATATGTGCCTATGGGTTTTGAACAGTTCAAGATCGAAGGCAGAACTGCCAGCGCTCTGAATATCCTCGAAACCTATATGTATTATATGGCAAAGCCGGAACGCCGTGATGAAGCCCGCTTCATGATGCTGGTGGCAATGGAAAACAGCGGCGCACTTACCTATAACAGGTGATCGGAGGAAAATTATGAGGGCTGCTCCTATTTTCAGCGACAACATGGTTTTGCAGTGCGGCAGCAAAGTGAATATCTTCGGCTCCTGTGAACCGGATTGCAAAGCTGTAACCGTAAGGATACCAGAGCTGAATGTCTCGGCTGAGGCTGTGATAAGCAGCGGCAAATGGAAAGCTGTTCTCCCGGAAATGAAACCCTGTAACTGCTGCCGGGTAATTATTTCCTCGGAAAATGAAAGCATCGTTTTCAGAAACACCGCTGTAGGTGAGGTCTGGATCGCCGGCGGTCAGTCAAACATGGAGTTTGAACTGCACAGCGATATTAACGGCGAAAAAGAACTCGAAAACTGCTCGGAGGAAAACGTCCGCTTCTACTATACCCCGAAAATCGGAACCGTGGGTGAGGAGCTTTTTGAAGCCGAAAATAATACCGGCTGGAGCCTTCCTTCAAAAGAAGGTGCAAGAGCCTGGTCAGCAGTGGGTTATTACTTTGCTAAACAGCTTAGCCGTGCGCTTAAGGTGACAGTCGGTATCATCGGCTGCAACTGGGGCGGCACTTCAGCTTCCTGCTGGATTCCCCGAAAGTGCATTGAGGAAAAACCACAGCTTATGCCTTATCTTCTGGACTATGAAAAAGCTGTCGCCGGAAAATCCCAAGAGGATATGAAACGTGAATACTGCGAGTATCTGGTCTATCAGGCTGAGTGGGAGAAGAAAATGCAGAAATGCTATGAGAATGATCCCGATATCAGCTGGAATGAGGTTCAGCATATCTGCGGCGAAAACCGCTATCCCGGACCTATGGGTGTAACCAATCCTATGCGTCCCTGCGGCCTTTTTGACACAATGGTCAGCAGGATCTGTCCTTACACGGCAAAGGGTGTCCTATGGTATCAGGGTGAATCTGATGACCACAGACCGCAAACATATTATGACCTTATGGTCTCTCTCATTGACTGCTGGAGAAATATCTGGCAGGACGAGAATATGTTCTTCCTGATCGTTCAGCTCCCCATGTTCAAGTATAAGGAAGACCCCGATTATAAGCACTGGTGCCTTATTCGTGAAGCTCAGATGAAACTGTATCAGACGGTGAAAAACACCGGGCTTGCAGTTGCTCTCGACTGCGGAGAATTCAACAATATCCACCCCGTAAACAAGGAACCTGTCGGAAACAGACTGTTTTTGCAGGCAATGTGTGAGGTGTATATGGCGGAGGACAGAAAAAACTGCTTTCCGCTGTCATATAAGGGATATGAGCTTAACGATGACAGCATAACGGTATTTCTTGGCAGCCCCGACCCAAAACATATCTGTACGCTCCGTGATCTGAGATCAGCAGCTCCGGAGGATATGAATGAAGGCTTTGAAGTGGCAGGTGAAGATGGTGTGTATTTCCCGGCTGACAGCGTTGTATACAGCGAGCCGGCAAACATAACGCTTAAAAGTGTAAATGTAAAAAAACCATGCAGAGCCAGATTTCTATGGACAAACTATGCAGATGTCAAAATATGGAGCAGCTGCGGTATACCCATTCCGCCCTTCCGCACCCACTGTGATGAAACGATTTCCGCTCAGTCAAACGGCACCGTTATTCGTGCTGCTGACGGCGATGCAACAGGTGTCAGCAATTCATAAGTACCAACAGCACAATACTTTGCGGATCCTAAAAATTCAGGAACAATCAGTCATGTGTTCCGTGTACACAACAGTTTTAAAAATGAATGTATAAGGAGAATTAATTATGAGATACGAAATTCTTGGTCAATTAGTACCGGCAGTACAGTTTGAACTTAACTCAGGCGAATCTATCTACACCCAGTCCGGCGGTATGATCTGGCAGTCAGAAGGAGTGAAAATGAGCACTAATGCCCGTGGCGGTATCGGAAGAAGCATCGGCAGATTATTTTCAGGCGAGTCTATGTTCATGGTAAACTACACCGCTGAACGTGACGGTGCAGTTGTTGCATTCGGTTCAACAGTTCCCGGCTCTTTAATCCCTGTGGATATTACAAAGAGCGAGATCATCGCACAGAAGGGCGCATTTCTTTGTGCTGAGCAGACCGTTGAGCTTAAAGCTACTTTCACAAAGAAATTCAGTGCCGGACTCTTCGGCGGTGAAGGCTTTATTCTCCAGCACCTCTTCGGAAGCGGTATGGCATTTCTTGAGGTTGACGGTGATGTCATCGAGCGTACACTTGCTCCCGGCGAGGTCTTAAAGGTTGACTCCGGCAACGTTGTTGCATTTGAAACCAGCGTAAAGTATGAAGTTGAAACCGTTAAGGGTCTCGGAAACATCTTCTTCGGCGGTGAAGGTCTCTTCCTTACAAAACTCACCGGTCCCGGTAAAGTTCTCCTCCAGACTCAGAACTTCAACGACTTCGCAAGCAGAATCATTTCCCGTGTTCCTAAGGGCTGATCATTAAGCTAAGGCGAATTTTCGTGGAAAGCTCAAACTGCCTTACAAAGCAAACGGCAAAATAAAGTGCCGGAGCAGTTTTTGTGCTGTATGCGATCAAAATGTAACTAATCACGTTGAGAGTGAGCGAGTTTACGAGCGACAACGTGAGCTAAAAAAGTCTCTGGACTCTGCCAAAGGGTTATGAACCCTTTGGAATCCCAGCTCCAGTTTCTGGATAATACTCAAGACCCGGATCTATTTCTGGGTCTTGTTTTTTTTATTCGCCCGAAATTTATCATGTTATATTACCAACGTCACTAAAATAGTAACGTGACACAATACCACCGCTGCTATAATAGTAACTTGACACAAAACCGATTTACAGAAATAGTTGCACCATAAAGTGACCGAGCCTCATTTGTGCTGTATGCGAT
>CAMNFW010000186.1 GCA_946537565.1 uncultured Ruminococcus sp.
CATAGCGGTATCGCCGTCGATATTAGCATTTTCACGTTTGATATCGCTGTCTTTAGCGGCACTGAAAGTAAGCTCGTTAAGAACGCACATAAGATTTGTCTTCATTTCTCTTGAGCGGGTTCTTTCGTAGCGGTAGAGGATATAAGCCTTAGCGGTTTTAGCGTGACCTTTTTCGATAAGAGTTTTCTCAACAAGGTCCTGAATTTCCTCAACGGTGGGGACTTTACCTGGATTCTCGTTCTCGAAGATACTGCAAACTTCAGCGGCAGTATCCATAGCCACACCGAAATCACTTCCGCCGCAGGACTGAGCTGCTTTGAAGATAGCGTTAGCGATCTTCTCGATATTAAACGGAACTTTTCTGCCGTCTCTTTTTATGATGTGTATTATCATTCAATTTCCTCCCTGATCACTATATCTTGTGTTTCCGATCTTTTTGTTTATATATAAGTATAATGCAAATGCAGCCAGTTGTCAACTAACATAACGCCGAAACCGATAATAAAAATTGGCTTATAAATATACATATTGCACAATAATTTGGAAGATTTGGCTATATTTCGCAGTTTTTGAAGGTGGGAGAAATTTAAGTTAAAATAAAAAACGCACCACAAGATGTTGTGATGCGTTAAGAGATCAGCCTGTATGTGTCAGGATATAGCCGCAAATAGTTTTGTATCCCTCTTCCGAGAGAGAATTAGATTCAGCCGACCAGTACTGTTCTTCGAGTACACCGTCAGCGGATTTCAGGGCGGTATTGGTATCAATACAATACACACCGATGGAATTAGCCATGTCAAGGAGTCTCTGATTATACTCATTGATCTTATCATTAGAAGCAGTTTCGGTATCATAAATCACAGGCGGCAGCTGCATGATATAGATCTTCATATCAGGGAGAGCGGCGTGAAGGTTGCTGACGAGGGTAGTATAGCTGTTGATCATTTCGTCGATCGAATCGGCGCCGATATCGCTGCCGAGCATAAGATAAAGATCAGCCGGCTTTTTAATTTTAATTGTATCGTAGATCGTGACGGTGCCGTAATTGCTGACGACCTTAGTTTCGTTACAATTGAGGGCATTGAGAGAAGCGTTACCGATAACGTCCTTGAAATCCGTATGATTTTTGATATCCAGCAAGATCTGATCAGTCACAAGACAGCAGCTTTCGAGATAACTTGCATCAGCGGCTTCAGACTGTGGAACAGGATTAGTAATTTCGGTTTTTTCGGTTTCACTGTCCACAAGTTCCTGACTGCCCTCGGAAGTATCCTGCGGATCTTCGCCGGGCTGTTGTTCCTCAGAAATTGGCAATTCATCGAACTCATCTTCAAAAAAGTCATCATTGAAGTTAGCGGCCAGCATATAAAGGATAAAGCAGGTGAGAAATGACAGAACGAATATTATAAACATCACCCAGAAATTAAATCTTACCCTGGGTTTATTTCTTTTTTTTGAAGATTTGCGAATTGATCTTTTATTATCCATAATATCTCCAGTATTCTGCCGGACACGACAGGGGCAGAAAATAATCAAATAATAATACTTTTATTTTTTTTGCAGTTCAGACTGCGTACCTTTATATTATACCCTGTTTATAATAAATTTGCAAGAGTTTTTTCCATTTTTTTATTTTAATCAAAGCTGTATAATGAAATGACAAAAGATAAGCGTATGCGGTATAATGCAAAGAGAACAAATCAAGGCAGCAATTGATCTTGTAATAGACTGCTGATTAAATTATATACTTTGTGGGGGGAGTTTATGGGTATAGGGACGGAAGCTGAGGATATTATACAGCATTGGGATAGAAGCCAACATCGTCAATTGAGACGGAGCCGCTGCTGCCGCAGTTCATGATAATTTCAGCTGAAACAACAGACTTAGCATCAAAGCCGCTGTCAGGTTTGAGGTCATCAGAATTTACAGTAACGGTAGCGAAGCTGGTTTTAAAAGCACTTTGATCGAAGAAGGACTGGAATTTACTGGTCTGGACTTTGAATGCTGGCTGAACTGGCACCGGAGAAGAAACAGATGCAGTCTTTCCGGCAGAATCGGTGAATCTGACGGAATAGTTCAGGCAGTCTTTGGAGTCGCCGTTCATATCTTCCAGGGCGAAGGAGAAGCTGTTAGAAGACAGATCAGTTTTATTGAAATCGAATTGAACTGAGGGCGAATCGTTATCTTCCCACTTGATAAACAGGCTGAAGTCGCCGGATTCATTGGTGGAATAATCCTGATTTATTTTTTCGGTCCAGAGTGCAGCGCCATGAACGGAGACAGAAGCATCAGAATCAGCTGACAAACACATATCAGAAAGAGAGTCGAAATTATCCAGAACCTGAAAATCGGAGTTCTGATATCTTACCTGATAAGCGGTATCGGGCAGACCGTAGGCATAAGAGAAGCCGTCTTTAAAGAGTGAAGAGTAGGTATCGTCACCAAGGAGAGTAACATCTAGGAAAATTTTAGTATAAATTTCGAGGATCCTCTGCTGATCTTCACTGGGTATCAAAGCGGTATTATCGGTAAACAGGCTAATTGGAGCGCCGATATCTTCGCTGCCCCAACGGGTGTTGAACTGACCGTGGTTAGCACCGAGGATATGCACGAAAGACTTGAAGCAGTCTTTCTCACCGGAAAAGCTGACATTATTATAAATTTTTTCGCCCATAGCATCAGAAACATCGTTATCATTTGAGCCGTGGAGCAGGAGGAGGGAAATATCCTTAAGCTTGACACTTCTTGAAGCCGGGGCATACTGATCAGAAGTCGGAGCGATGCAAATAACCGAGCTGATATTGAAATTATAATCGAAAGAAATATTAGCATTTTCGGGGTAGCATTTATAATTATTAAAGAGACAAGCAGCAGCAGCAGCCTCGCCGCCTCTGGAATGACCGGCAACAGCTATCCTTTCGGGGTCGATAGTACCATAAAGTGGGGTATTCTGGTCATTGGAGAAGCCGATGATCTGTTTGATATTTTCGAGAAGGAGAACAGCTCTTGCATCGTTTTCGGAGCTTAGTTCATTGAGGATATTCTCGTCAACAGAAACAACGGCATAGCCCCAGGAAGCGAGATATTCGCCGAGATAATCATAGCCAAGCCATGAGTCCTCGGTATAATTATGGTTTCCGTGAACGATGAACAGCACCGGACAATTTTTTTCACCTTCCGGAAGCCATACGGTACCGCTGACAGGAGCATCATCAAGATCGCTGTCAAAATAGAAGTTCATACCGAGGCTAGTCAGTCCCTCACGGGCAGCCATTTCAGAGACATCAACAGATTCAGATTTGATATCATAGCCGAGGTTAGTATTGCCATAAGTAACGGTAGTAACGTTAAAGCCGCCGTCGCCCACAGCCTTGCTGAATCCTTCGGGAGCGGAGTGACCCAGCTCAGAAGCTTTGGTGTAGCCGTTTAAAGCGGAGTCAGCGAAACCCTTAGAGAATGTGAAGACGCAGGAGAACACAGTAACAGCGAGGGCTAAAACGCCGGTAATAATACCTGAAAGCTCCTTATTCTTTTTAACTATAAGGCTGTACAGGCAGCGGCAGGTCAGATCGAGCGCAATGACTGTAATGAGCGAATAAAGGACTGAAATGACGGGATTATCGAGCGAAGCCATAGTTGAAGTGATGATGAGCAGGATAAGTGTTACCACGAACAGGATATTGCTGAAGGAATCGTTTTTGAAGGTGAGCTTAGTGATAAGGTAGAGCAATCCGCAGATAATGGCAAGAGCGGCACCGCCGATAAGGTAAGAGAAGAATCTGTTAAAGCCGGAGAATAGGGAATTAATAGCTTCTCCTGAAAGAATAAAAGCGATGACGGAAAAAACAATAAGCATACCTTTTCTGCCGTCAAGCATAAAATTGACATAGGGGGCGAGCTTATCCTTAAGTTTAGTAAAAAATTTCTTCAATTGAGCAGCTTCCTTTCATTTAGAAATTATCATTGACAAAATTTATTATATCATAACAGCAAAAATTTGTCAATTATAGAAAACAAATAAAACGAAAAAACTTATCTGTTTTATAATGAACGAATAGACGTTAAATATAACATTAACTAAATCAAAAAAATCTTTACAATACAGATTTTTTATGATATAATAAAACTGTGATGAAATTATTTCCGGAGAAGGGAGAATTTCAATGATCAGGTTATATCTTTTTTTAAATGTATCTGACCTGTTGTTTGGCGGAATAATTCTGGCAGCTGTTGGTTTAGTATCAGTGATCACAGCGGCACGATTTTTTATAAAAAGGCGAAGGTATACTGGCAGAGTTACAGCTGAGTGTACATCTGTGAAGCATATAAAGAGGTATAACAGGATAAAAAAGCCATATTACGTCATTGCGCCGGTCTGGAAATACGAATACAATTCTGAATCGTATGAGATAACGGGCAAAGAGATAGACGAGCGTATCTTTGATCACAACATAAAAGAAGGAGTCAG
>CAMNFW010000187.1 GCA_946537565.1 uncultured Ruminococcus sp.
TGAAGTCCTCGATAAGTCAAGCATGGTCATTGATGAGAGGACTACAAGCAAGGATATCATCAATTACATAATCAAAGCAAGCAATACTATGATCGAAAACAGCGCCCTCACTAAAGACCGTATCCTCGGTCTCGGTGTCGGTGTTATACCTTCAATGTGGGGTAAACTCAAGATCTTCTACAAAGACGGTATCCTTGACTTTACTAACTTCATAGAAAAACTCTCCGGCGGTCTCGATATTGATATCCACTGCGGAAATGCTATCGGTCTTATGGCTCTCGCAAGTACTGAATTCAAAGCTCAGAACGGCTACCAGACTAATACCGCTTTCCTCCATAACGGTAATCAGGTCAACCTTGCTATCGTTAACAAAAGTGAGCTTTCTAATGATTACGTTTCCTATACCTCTATGATCGAGAAATATATCGTTGCTCCTAACGGCAGATCCTATGAAGGCTATCCTAACGGCTCAGTTAAAGCTGAGCTTTCAAGAACTGCTATGCTGTCCGCTTTCAATGAGATCTATGGCAAGGATAAAACCCCTGTCCTTTATGAACTGACTGACGGTGATAAATCTAAGATCTCTGTTGACAGCGTTTTCATGGCTCTTATGAGAGGCGAAGAACCTGTCAAGAATCTGGTCGATGATATTATCGCTAAATATACCGTCCTCATTAACAACCTCGCTATCAGCCATTTCGCTAAGAAAATCGTTTTGCATAACTATAAGCTCAATGAAAAACAGTTCGACTATGTCAAGAGAGAAATGATCCGTCTCGTCAGCGAAGAGATCGCCGACAGAGTCGTTCTCAGCAAGCTGGACGGTAAAAATAACTTCCTCGGCGGCTGCTCCCTTATCATTCAGGATAACTTCTATACAAAGGGCGGTATGCAGTAATTCTGCTTCTCTCTGTCATTTCTGAATGTACTTATAATTTTTTGCTCAAAATATCAAAGCGGCGTATTTCATTTTTCTGCGCCGCTTTTTTTGTTACTGGATTATTTAACGCCAGCTATTGACTTTTGCTGTTTAAAGTGATATACTGTAAAAGAAAACTAAATTTGCTGTTTCTCATTTCGTTTCGCTATTGTCAGCACATTCTTTCTGAAAGGCGGTTTATTATGAAAATTCTCGTTGTCGGTCTCGGTCTTATCGGAGGTTCAATCTGCAAAGCCCTTAAAAAATATTCTACTCACTTTGTCGTCGGCTCCGATATAAAAAATGATATCGAATTCTGCGCTATGCGTGATGTCGCTGTAGACGATATCTTTAACGGCGATTACTCAGGCTTTGACCTTATTATTATGTCACTCTTCCCAGAGGCTTCCGAAAAATACCTCCGGGATCATATAGCTCAGTTCGATAAAAATACCCTCATCACCGACGTTTGCGGCATCAAAGGCAGCTTCTCTGCAAGAATTAAAGCTCTTGCCGCTCAGCACGGTCTCAGATATACTGGCATCCACCCTATGGCAGGTAAGGAATTCGGCGGATACTCAAACAGTAATGCTGACCTCTTCCAGAAAGCTAACTTCATTATCGCTCAGGATAATGACAGCCTTCCGGATGATATCGAACTCCTTAAATCCCTTTCCACTGAACTCGGCGCCGGTAAAATTGTTGTCACTTCCCCAGAAGATCACGATAAAATGATCGCTTATACCTCCCAGCTGGCTCATATCGTTTCAAGCGCTTACGTCAAAAGCCCGGAGCTTAAGCTGGAATGCGGTTTCAGCGGCGGCAGCTTCCAGGATATGACCAGAATCGCTACTATGAATGAGAAAATGTGGACCGACCTCTTTATGCAGAATCGTGAAAACCTCCTGTTTGAACTCGATACTCTTATTAATAACCTCAATTTGTACAGCGAGGCTCTTAAAAATTCAGACAGGGATAAACTGCTCGCACTCATCGCTGAAGGCAGAAAACTTAAAGAGGATAACCTCCGCCATCGTATGGGTCAGCCTAATTGATCATTCTATATTTTTTTCTGTACCCTGCTTCTTTGACCAGATTATCCCCCGGTCTCAGGTCTCGCTGCCCCCGTTCCTTCTGCTGTATTCACGAAATACTACTGCCGTCATTATTATCAATAGTATCGACGGTACCGGCGATGCTGCCTTGTGCAGGTTCGCTCTCAATGTTGTTACAGCCATTATGTCTCCGGAGATGTATATCGGCATTATCATTCTGCCTATAAAATAGCTGAGTACACCTGCTGCTGCCCTCAGTCCGATCACCGGATATAACGATATCTTCCCCCCTGTAACCGCTCTCAACTGGAATATTACACATATTCCCCCAAATGCTGTCACTGCACTTAAAAACGGTATCAGCGTGTAATCGTTTGCCGGCAGTGAATTGACTGAGGTTATATCCATAACCGATAGTATTATTCCTGCCCCCTCTTCCATCGTTCGCCCCGTAAGCTTCGATATCAGCTTTGATCCTGCTGTTATCAGTCCGCTTCTCATGATCATTGCACTAATTACTGAAAAGATTATGATAGTGAAACATATCACTGCCATTGTCTTTCCTGTAGACACTATACTCTCTGTCAGCGATATGGCAGAGAGTTTATTTTTTTCATTTCCAGCTGCCGTGTCTCCTGATAGTGTTAAAATGTATACGATTAGCCCAAGCATAATATCTGCCGCTATATTGGATATGAATACCACCTTTCCGGCTGTATTGTTCCCATAAAGCTGTATTGATATGCAGCCGGATATGAACGCCGGTCCCGCTCCGTAACATACCCCAGAATATAGCTCCGCTTGTCGCTTCGTTATCCTTCCGCTTTCATATTCTCCGATTATCAGCTTCGTCCCTACCGGATATCCTCCCAACATACTCATTATGAATATCACCAGCAGTCTCGTTCGCAGCCTCCTGAACTTTGTTATTATACCGCTCCTTATTATCATCTCCACCGCCGTCATCACTGCAAACAGCGATGGTATTATCGTCATCAGACAACGCTGCATTCCTCCTGAAACCGCTGATCTTACTGCGCCGGTATCTGCTATGCAGAATATTGTGAATAGTATGAGTCCCGTCAGTTCAATTGTTTCGTTTCTTTTTTTCATATCTATCCCCCCTTCAATCATATTATTAATTACTAAAGATTATACTTCCGGGGTGATATCATGTTTGATAAGTTTACTGAATTCGCAAAGGAAAAACTGTTCCTCAATTCCAGTATCTATATTAACAGCAATAAAGAGCTTACTATCGAGAACTGCTCAAGAATCGAGGAATACAGTGATGTTTTCTTCAGTCTCGTTTCCGGCGGCCTTACCGTTCATATCTGGGGCTGCGGTCTGCGTGCCTTCGATTTCAAAACCGGCGGTCTTATCATCAAAGGCAGGATCTCTCAGATAGAACTGCTGGAAAGGAGCAGAAAATAATGAAAGAACAAATACTTGGACGTGTTCAGATCAACGCTGAAGGCCGCTATATCTACCGGTTTATCAATGCTGTTCACAGCTCCGGCATAAGCTGTTTCAGTCAGTACTGTAAAAATAATACTTTCTATTGCGAGATCTACCGCAGCGACCTCAGACGCTTTACCTGTCTCGCTGACAGCTTCGGTATTACAATTAATTGCTTTGAACGTCCTACTGTTTCGTCCCGTATCCTTAAATATAAAAAAAGATTCGGTCTCCTTTTCGGTATCCTGATCATCGCTGCTGTTTCCCTGTATTTTTCTAATGTGCTGGTCACTATCGAAGTTCAGGGCAATTCTAATGTCAGCACCGAGGTTATTCTTGCTGCCCTTGAAGATATGAACGTTAAACCAGGTGTGTCTATGGACAATATTAACTTCGTCCTCTGCGAAAATCAGCTCCAGGTCACTGTTGACGGTATCTCTTGGGTCGGTATGCACCGCACCGGTCACAGGCTTGTGGTCGAAGTAACCGAAATCCGCCCTAAACCTGATATGGTCAGAGACCGTATACCCTGCAATATCGTCGCCGGAAAAGACGCTGAGATCGTCAGCACCACCGTTCAGGACGGTATGCTTATGCATAAGGTGGGAGATTTCGTTCCTGCCGGTGAATTGATAGTCTCCGGCGTGACTTCCGATGATACCGGTCATACCGTTCTGCATCACGCTATGGGTAATATCATCGGAGTTTATAAGGAGAAAATTACTTTCTCTGAAAATCTCTCCGCTTCTGTCTCAGAAAATACCGGCAACGTTATGGTCAATAAATCCCTCCGCCTTTTCAGCTGGAATATCCCTCTGTTTACCAGAAAGATCAAATACGATAACTATACCGTCGAAACTAATGAAATCCCTTTCGTCTTCTGCGGTATCAGACTGCCTGCTTCTATTGTAAATGATACCGTATCGGAAGTGAAATTAGATGATGTCTCCTATTCCACCGAAGAAGCCGAAAATATGATCATGGAAAAAGTCTATCTCTATGAAAAAAATTTTATCCCGGCAGATACTCAGCTTA
>CAMNFW010000188.1 GCA_946537565.1 uncultured Ruminococcus sp.
TCATTTAATTTACACTTCGTGCAGCACTTGTTTATTATACTACAATAAATATTCAAAATATCTATGGAAAACACCTGAGAACAAAATCAACTTGCATGATGTTTTTTTGAAGAATCTGTTGTCTGAGCAGCCAGTGAGAAACAGCACTGCTGAAATTGCTGCGGCACCTATATGTACCATTTTCATTTCGGTCATCCTCCATTTTTATATTTTTACAAAATATAAAGGGCATCAATGTCACAAACTCAGCATTTGCTGTACTTATCTGACTTTTCTTTAACCAAAAGATTTTTAGAAATGCTCTTAATTAAATATTTTTCCTGACATATTTTATATTACATTATAATTTATATTCAATGCCATGTCAAGTGTAAAAAAAACTTTTTATGGCTGATAACCTCTGATCTCAACAATGATCAGCTACAGTTGGAAAATATGACTAAATCCATACTGATTTTCAAAAAAGATCTGCTTAACAGCAGCTTCATATTATTGTTTCTACAGCCATTATTATGAATAAACCCTTGATTTCTGCGGAATAATATGTCTGAGGTGAAATGATGAAGGATAATTTAAACACCGAGCTGCTCCACTCCCTGGGAGAAAATCTCGATCAGCTCAAATCCCTGTCCGGCGGTACTTCTGACCTGCTTATAAATGAATTCAATACCGGCGGAATCCACTGTGCCCTTATCTGCTGCGAGGGTATGTTTTCTTCTCAGACCATTGCTGAGCTGGTACTCGAACCAATAACCAATATCAGTCCTCAGCCTGATGTTCATGCTCTTTTTCGCTATATCATGCGAAATATGCTTCTCTCCACCGACCGTCAGGAAATTTTTAGCTACAGTGAACTTTTCCGCTTTGTAAACTCCGGCTTTGCTGTCCTGGTGGCTGAAGGCACGGGAAAAGGTCTTGCTTTCGGTGTTCAGGGTTACGCTTCAAGAAGTGTGCAGGAACCGGCTGGCGAAGGCAATGTAATGGGCAGTCACGAGGGATTTGTAGAGACTGTCCGCACCAATATGTCCCTTGTCCGCCGCCGTCTGAAAAGTCCTGAGCTTGTCATGGAGCTTATCAGCAAAGGCTCTAAAAGCAGCACCGACCTTTGTATTTGTTACATGAAAGACAGAGTTCCGGAAAAGCTCATCAGCGATATCCGTCGTTCCCTCGATAATATCCGCCTTGAAACTATTCTTTCTGCCGGTTATATACGGCCTTTCATTGAACGAAAAAAACCCGAAATTTTCAGCTCTACCGGCACTACTGAACGCCCTGATATCCTCTGCTCAAAGCTTATCGAAGGCAGAGCTGCTATTCTTATTGACGGTGTTCCATATGCAGTTATTATCCCCAGGCTTTTCTGTGAAAGCTTCCAGACCCTGGACGATTACGCTTTCAAGCCTTTTTACGCTGTATTCATGCGCTGGCTGAAATATGCTGCATTTCTTATTGCTGTGCTGCTGCCGGCAGTTTACGCTGCTATCGTAATGTATCACCCTGAGCTTCTTAACAGTACACTGCTGATGCTTTTAGTTAAGGCTGAGAAAAATGCTCCTCTTTCGATTATAACTGAATCTATGCTTGTACTGGTAATGTACGGCATAATCCGTGAAGCCGGCATACGTCTGCCAAAACCTACCGGCGGCGCTGTGAGTATTATCAGCGGTCTTATCATCGGTGACGCTGCTGTGCAATCCGGACTTGTCAGCACTCCCCTGCTTACGATCACTGCTCTTGCTGTTTTAAGCGGGCTGGTCGTTCCTGATCTCGACCCTCAGATCACTGTACTGCGGTTTGGATTTTTAATTGCCGGCGGAATTTTCGGTCTTTTCGGAATTAGTCTTTTTGCCTGTGCAGTGCTGGTAAATGTGTGTGCAACTGAGGACTACGGCTTTCCTTACACTGCTCCGCTGTCACCTTTCAAAACCGGCGGTATGGGCGATACTCTTATCCGCACTGGTTTTCGGAAAATGCAGGACAGAGATTTTACTGTGGAGGAGTATCATGAAGAAAATAACTGATCTGCAATTTGTCACATTTGTCCTTGCCGGTGATATTTTTCCTTTGCTATGCCTTAAAGGAGGCATCTCCGTCATGACAGCTGTAGGTTTTGCAGCCGGAACTGTAGTGCAGTTTCTGCTGGCTGTTCCGCTGATAATACTCTCTGAAACCAGTATCAGCAAAAGCAGACCCATGAAGATCTTCTACTCCCTTTGCCTTGTCATCTGGGGCGGTCTGTTCATATCTATGCTCTGGGATACATCTGCGGTGATTTACATTCCGGGTGAAAATAAAGGTATATATGGGAAATTGCTTATTGCTGCAATAACGGCAGCTGTCTGTGTTTATATATCTTCCGAGGGAATTAAAGCCGTGTCCCGGGCAAGCTTTATAGCCGGGGTCTGCGGAATAATCTGCCTTACTGTAGCTGTTGTCAGCTGCTTATCCGGCGGAGAATGGAAGAATCTTCTGCGTGCTGAAACTGAAAGAAATATTTTCAGTGAGATCACTCATGGTCTTGCCCTCAGCGGCGGAACTGCCTGCTTTACAATCCTGCTCAATGAAACCGAAACTCACCGTCTTAAACGTACTATTTCATATTTTACTGTAAAAGCCAGTGTTTCGGCAGTTGTACTGATCATTGCAGCTGTAACCGCCGGCGGTATCATGATGATCACCAAATTTCCTGTTATCACTGCTGCACAGCTCTCTCAGCCCTTTCAGTCCCAGCGGATTGATGCGCTGTTTCTGATAGTATTTGCGGTATTTGCAGTGTTCTCACTTTCCGCTCAGATGGTCACAGCCAGACATATCCTGAATAATGCTATTCCGGAAAAAATCCTGTTTTTTCTTCTACCTGCTGCAATGCTCACTGCTGGGCTGATACTTTCCAGTTTCCGTCCGGGTCAGGGTATAACAGCTGTTTTCACTGTCATTACACTGCTGGCTGCACCGGCTGATATCTTAATAAGAAGGAGATCTAAACGTGAAGCTTAAATTATTGTATATCTCTGTTTTAAGCCTTTTACTGCTCACCGGCTGCGGTCAGGGAAAAGTAACTGAACGAAAATATCTCCGTGCAGTCGGTGTTGACGGAAATAATTACACCTTCGCTTTTTTTGAAGATGACCAGCCGCTGACAGTCACTGCCAGCTCTCCGGAACAGGCTAAAAACACCGCCGAGATTCAAAGCGGAAAAGATATCTTTACCGGCTACACCGAGCTGATCATACTCCGAAGCTGCAATGAGGCAGAAATCCTGACTTTTATGCTGGAGCAATGGAAGGTATCTCCTTCATGCCTTGCAGCCAGCTCTTCTCTTTCAACTTCACAGCTTCTTGACAGCCGCAGCTCAGAATCCCTTGAAGGAACAATAAAAGCTGCCGTTTCTAAGGGAAAAACCAGCAGCTGCGATATTATTTATGTTCTGGGTGAGCTTTTAAGCGGAAGCGGTGAAGCTGAAGTTCCCCTTCTTTCAGAAAATGGATTTTCAGGCAACACAACTTTTATTTATACAAAATAATATATCTGCAAAAAAACAGTCAGTGTTTCAGAGCAAAACGCTGACTGTTCTTTTATACAATAAATCCAATGTTTTTTATCAGTCATACCTCAGTGCATCTATCGGGTTCATCTTCGCTGCCTTTCCAGCAGGATAAAGTCCAAAGAATATTCCGATAAGCATTGAGAATACCAGCGATATGATTATCGCACTTGTTGACGGTGTTACCTGCACTCTTCCCAATATGTCCTGATAATCCGGTTCTGACTCTACTACCATATTGGCTATCAATCCAACCAGCTCACTGTTAAGCAGTCCGATCAGGATTCCAATGCCTCCGCCAATAAGACAGATTATTATTGCTTCGATCAGGAACTGGGTCTTGATCGCACTCTTCTTTGCACCAAGCGCTTTTCGTATACCTATCTCACGGGTACGCTCCGTTACGCTTACAAGCATGATGTTCATAACGCCAACACCGCCGACTATCAGCGATATTGCAGCAATTACCGATACTATCAGCGTCAATATGCTGATCACCATATCTATCATCTGAACATCGTCCTGGGCATTGAGTATCTCAATATCATAATCCTTGTTGGCAGCATACTTTCCCTTAAAAAATTCAGTGATATGCTCCTGAACAACGTCGCTGTCATAGGATATATCATATGACAGCATTGCTCCGAAGAAATAATCATTGCTTCCATAGCGGGACGTACTAAGGCTCTGGGCAATAGTATAAGGGATATACAGCGGAGTTTTCTTATCTTTATCCTTAGTGTTCGGATCAAAGCTGCCCTGATTCATAGCATTGTATTTGTATACACCTACAATGTTAAATTCAAGTTCAACTCCGTTATTCATTGTAACCTTTATGAACTTGCCTATGGGTTCTTCTTTTTCTTTAAAATACTGTCTTACAAAAATATCCGATACAACACAGCT
>CAMNFW010000189.1 GCA_946537565.1 uncultured Ruminococcus sp.
ATTTTATTCTCCGGAAATTCAATCGTAATATTTTCAAGTACATTTTCACCGCCATGAGTATTCCTAAAGCAGCTCCGCCGTAAGCAAAAAAATCCATTATTATTATTGAGTTCAGCTGCATTGTGAGAACCTTCATAGTTACAAACCGGAAATGCTCGGATTCTTCGTTCATCTGCTGATTTTTAAATTCGTCAGCCTGATAGGTTTTAAGTGTTGTCATGCCCTGGAGATTTTCAAGGAACGTGCTGCCAAGCTGTGCGTACTGCCCCCAGTACTTTGAAAGAAGTTTTTTTGCAATTTTCTGAACCATCATTATTGCACCTGGTATAAGCGGCACGCATACAAGCAAAACTGCGGCTGTTCCCCAACTTCCGCCAATACCAAAAATGAAAAATAACGTCACCGGTGCTATAAAAGCATAAAAAAACTGCGGAACGTAAAGTCCGAAATAGCTTTCCAGTTGGTCAACTCCTTCAACTGATTCCTGTACAAGCTCAGCCGTTGTAACCTTCTCACGGTATTTATTCCCAAGACGCAGCAGTTTGCTGAATATCAGCTCCCTCATTTTCTGCTTTACAGTTTTTGAGGCAAGATAGCTCATTCTTGCAGCATACCTCGAAGTGAAAAAGCGTATGATCACCGTTCCTGCTATAATAGCTGCCGGCAGCAATAGATCCTGCATTTTCCACTTCTGATAATACATATTACTTACAGTGTGCGCTGCTGTGATCATCATAACTGTGTTCATCGCCAGCTCCAGCCATTGCAGTATTATATTCCCAATTATATATTTCCTGCTTTCCGGACAAAGCTGCATAAGCCGTTTATCAAACATTCAGTCCCCTCCTGAGCCAGAACCTGTCCAAATAAGGATTCCATGCACATTTTTTCGTAAGATTTTGCCGTGACTGCGTTAATACTCCTTGAAATACAACAGCATTCCTGCGGATCTTTGCCTTGCCGCCATCAGAATTATGCCTGAAAATCTGTACATTCAACCTATGCGGGCAGATTGTTAATCTATGATAACAAAATTATACCATAATTGTTCCATTATGTCAAAAAAGATACACCTCCGGATAATAATTCGTCAGGTGTACCTTTCTTTTGTATTCTGAAAGAAATACTACTTTTTATTCCGATATTTTCTTCAGCCAGTCTCCTATGTCCTGTCTCGAAGCCGGGATATCATCACAGTATATGCTCATAGCCTCCTGAACTTCTGCCCCATTTGCCATTGTTTTTATATCCTCAATACTGCTGCCGTAACCGCTGCTTCCCTGAGCAGCTATAAGATACAGCTTCTTTCCTGTAAAATCATTGCCTTCCAGAAAAGTCGCTGCCGGCATTGGAACTGTTCCCCACCACAACGGATATACAAGTATCACTGTGTCATATCCGCTGACATCTATCTTTTCGATCTCTGGACGGTCATTGTTTTTTAGCTCCTTTCCTGCTGCTGAAACCGTATCACCATAGCTCGACGGGTATTTTTTACCTGTAAGAGTTATCGCTTTAACGTCACAGTCAAGAGCATCGTTTATCATCGCTGCTATAAGCTGGGTATTTCCGATAAGCTCATCATCTGCCAGCATCAGTGATGCACCAGAAACTGCATCAACATCTGCTTCAAAATCAGTATTTCCAACTCTTGTGAAATATACCACCAGCGGCTTGTTTCCGTTCCAGTCTGCTTTTTCACCGCTGACTGCCTCAGAATAGTTTATCTTTACAACCTTAAAATGCCTGTTCAGATACGGTACAAGCGCAAGTCCGACTGCTATCGCCGCTGCAAAGCCTATGGCTATAAGTACAGCTGCCCTCTTCTTTTTCTTAGTACGGATATATCCGTGCATTCCTCCGTGTACTACAGAAAGCGCCAGCACAGCTGTTGCAAGATATACATGAAGATCAACGCTTCCTGCATATCTGAACCACGGAAATATAGTCCTCGATACTCCCATGCTGCTGACCATCAGCACGATTATCGCCAGAAGCAAAAGTATCATTACAATGTCCGAAAACTGCCTTGATGCCGGCTTTTTTCCAAAACGAAAAAGTGATGCCAGCTGCTTCCGCTTTATAACTATATGTCCGGCAAGACAAATAAAAAATCCTATCCCCAATATCTCATGCACTATGTTTCCGGTGAATACATATATCATCTGCACCAGCAGTATCGTGTACATCAGCACATCAATTATAATACCCAGTGTCTTTTTTGATTTATGTTTTTCCATATTGATCTCCTTTAATTTTTTTATTCAATTATATCATATATCAATCTTAATTTCAATAGCCTTTCACGCAAATGCCCGCTGCACATTTCCGTGTATTTTTTATATTCCGCATTGACAATATATCATATTTGTGGTATAATTCAACAAAAGGGGTGATCGTTTTGAAAATCATGCACTATCACAAAAATATCAGTGCAGCTGCCCTTGCAGCTGTCCTCGGAATTGGTTCGTTTTCATCATCTCCGGTTCATGCCGACAGCTATGATGATAAACTTGATGCAATTATATCCGATATTATTACTGACGATATGTCAGATACCGAAAAAGTTAGTGCTATCGCTAAATATGTTGCAGAAGAATTTCACTATAATAATGACGATGTATACTATCAGCGCTGGACAGAAATGCTTGACTACGGCGGCGGTGACTGCTGGGCAAATACCGACCTGAATTGTCAGCTTCTCGGTAAGGTCGGAATAGAATATATACGCTGTGACGACTCCCTGAGCGCTCTTTCCGGCTCCGGTCATATCTTCCCGGTCGCTTTTGCTGACGGTAAGTATCTCAGAGTTGAAACCGGTTCCTTCGGCGAAAAACCTCGCAGCTGGTTCGTTTCTGAAATAGGCTCCGTTCCATATACTTACTCCGTTTCAGACGACGAAACCGTTTTCAGCCGCTACTATGGCAGCGAAACGGATTTCGTCATTCCAGACCAGATCGACGGTATTCCTGTTACTAAAATCGGTAAATGCGCCTTCTCTACAAAACAGCTCACTGATTTCAGCCATAATAACAGTAAACTCTGCTTCCTATACTGGCACTGGGATTTCTCCCATGTGGAAGCTGTGACTATACCTGAAACTGTTAAGGATATTGATAATGCCGCTTTCATGTATTCAAAGCTTAAGAATATCACTATCCCTGATACTGTTCTGTCAGTCGGTGATTCTGCTTTCTATGGCTGCGAGGATATGACCGAAGTCCATATCGGCAGCGGTGTCAGCACTATCGGTGAGGATGTCTTCGGCGGCTGCGATAATCTTGCAGATGTTTATTACAGCGGCTCTGAAGATGACTGGCTATCCCTTACCAGCGGAAAAGATATCGGTCTGTCTGAAAGTGTGACAATTCATTTTACCACCGATCCTATCCTCGGTGATATAAACGGTAATGGCTTGACTGATGCTGATGATCTTGCTCTCCTGTCAGACTTTTTACTCGGCAAAACTATTGACAGCTCCCTGCACTGGGACTGCGCTGATATCAATACCGACGGCAGCATTAATTCATTCGACCTGATAATTCTAAGAGGTGCTTTACAATGATCAGCAAGGAAATGTCAAAGCAGGATATTAAAAGCTTTATCGTGTGGTATATTAATGCCAGCGCTGATGAAAAAAACCCAAAAGATTTTAAACTCTATGATAAGCTTATTCATGAAGAACCCGATATTACAGAAGAGCTTCTGCGTTCAGAGGATTCTCCTGAATCCTTCCGTTCCAGCTATTACGTTAAAAATATCCTCTTTAAGCTCGGCAGATGCCAGGATATCGCCCTACAGGAAGCTGAATTAATGACAGATGAATTTATATTTCTGGAAAAAGATTATCAGCTGGAACGTTGGAACTGTGAATGGGAACCGGAAGATGAAATAATGCTAAAAAAATGGCTCCTGTGTCAATGTGAGGAGCCTCCTGCTGTGCTTCCTGCAAGATGCGATTTTCATTATCTGCTGCATCACGACTACATGGAAGAACTGTTCGCTGCTATGTCAGTAGTCTGCGATTTCCCGGTCAGATACCTTGCCTATGTCATTTACAGAGGTACACTCTATCAGGTTAAATATCCCCTCAGAAGCCTGGTCATTTACAGGGAGCAAAGCTTCGCTGATTCCCTTGTCGATACTATCTGTAAAATTAATCAGGATTATTTGAAAATCCCTGCCGATGAGTATGAGGAGAAGCTGATGAATAACTTCGCTGCAATATACTGCGGCGGCGATAAGAAAAAACTGGAAACCGCTTTCTTAAAAAAAAATATCGACAAATGGATGAATGATGATCAGGAAAAGTTTATAAGCTGTATCCGTGAAAAAATGAATCCAGACCTGCGAAAAAAAGTCCTGAAAAAACTTTCCGGTGCTTCAAAGTGAATTATCAAATATCTTAAACTTTGATCCGCTTTTACTATAAGAAA
>CAMNFW010000190.1 GCA_946537565.1 uncultured Ruminococcus sp.
GATGCAGCTTACAAGCATCAAGTCCAAAAGATTAAGAATTGAATATGACGATATTGTTATTGAGGACGATTTCATCTTCGGTATGGTCACTAACACCTCTTCTGTCGCCGGTCTGCTGTCTATGAAAGATTTCCTCCTCGATGACGGCGCTTTTGAAGTTACTCTTATCAAAAAACCAGCTAATATCATGCAGCTCCAAAGTATTATCCATTCGCTGCTGAATATCAAAGAACAGATAAATAAAGAGTATATAAAGTTTTTCCGCACTAATAAGATAAAGTTCACTTCCGTCAGCGGTGAGCCTCTGACCTGGACCCGTGACGGTGAATACGGCGGTGATTCTTCTGTCAGCACTATTTTCAACTACAATAAGGCTGTCGATTTTATCATTGATACCAACAAGCATAATAAATTCTCTGAGCTGAATCCTGAACAGCCGCAATTATTTTAATTAAAAAAATCTCTCTGCCCGTTTTTTTCCAGACAGAGAGTTTTTTGTTATGTTAATCTTTAGAGCTTCGCACTGCATTATGCAGCTCTGTAAACAGCTCGTCATACTTAGGCGTTCTCAGTGATGCCTTTGTCTTGCAGGTGTAAAGCTCAAGGGGAATATCCTGCCCCTCATAGCAGAATGTCCTCCCGTTCATATCTGCGATCTTCCTGATAATTGCATCTGCCGCTGCTTCGTCCTCACTGTCAGTAAGCATACAAAATTCATCTCCGCCTATCCGGAAAACTATGTCGTTCTCCCCTGCTGCCTCACTCATTCTTTCCAGTGATGTTATGATCGCTAAATCCCCTGCTTTATTGCTGATATTGTTGATCGGTATCAGTCCTTTGATATCGCAGCATATGAACCAGCAGTTCTGCCGTTCCCTGAAAAGATCGTAAAGCTGGGTGATATCGTAACTCTTTCTTGTCATGATATATTCATCTCCTTCAATTATTGGTGCGGCAAGCTTCGGAAAAAGCATCGGATATTTTCTTCCCCTGAATTCCGACGGATTGACATTCCATGCCCTGCGGAATGCTCTCGTAAAGGCTTCATTAGAACTGTATCCGCATTCAACTGCTGCTTCAAGAACTGTTATATCTCTGTTACTGCTCAGCATTTCCGCTGCCTTCATCATTCTCCGGCGTGTTACATAGTCGTGAACTGACAGCTCATAAACATGACGAAACAACTTCTCCAGCGTTGATCTTGAACAGCTGCATCTCTCCGCTATCACTGATGTGGGTATTTCTTCGCTCAGCTCATTTTCGATAAGTTCAATGCTTTCAATGAGAATTTCAATGTTTTTCATAAGCTCACCTCCGCTGCTTTCTTTTATGTATCCATTATATCACATTCTCAGAGCTTTTGCTTGATTTTTTGAGTATTTCTGTTATTGTCAGATAATTGTCATTATAATACCGCTGAAACCTCTCACAGCTGCTCATTTTTATAATTTGCAGATATTACTATTTATCTTGCGTAATGCTTTATAAAAATAATACTTTACATTTTGTGAAAAAAGTGGTATACTATATTCTATAGTACAGAATTATGCAAAACAGATTATTGGTGTTTGCTACGGAGCGTGAGAATATGTTTGCAAAGGTCGCAAGTCTTGGACTTTTCGGTCTGAATGCTTTTCAAGTTGATGTTGAGATTGATATCAGCAGAGGTCAGCCGCAATTTGACATCGTGGGACTGCCTGATACTGTTGTTCGTGAAAGCCGTGAAAGGATCCGTGCTGCCCTGCGTGCTTCAAGTATAAGCTTTCCTGTCGCTTCCGTTATGATCAATCTTGCTCCCGCTGATACAAAGAAAAGCGGCTCCGTCCATGATATGGCTATATTTATGGCTTTGATACTGGGATTGAAAATGATACCCGATAAACTCGGCGGCTGCGCCTTTATCGGTGAGCTTTCCCTTAACGGCAATGTCCGCCGTGTCAATGGTGTCCTGCCTATGGTGATGCTGGCTAAAGATGCCGGTCTGAAAAAAGTTTTCGTCCCTTATGATAACGCTGCCGAAGCTTCTGTCATCTCCGGGATCGAAATTTACGGTGTGCATAATACCGAGGAATTGATCCAGCATTTCCGCAATGAAACTCCCCTCACCCCTTTTGAACATACCGTTCCACCTGAGGCTGCATATAATGAGGTGCTGGATTTTTCAGATGTAAGAGGTCAGCAGTCTGCTAAAAAAGCCCTTGAGATCGCTGCTGCCGGCGGTCATAACGCTCTCCTCATCGGCTCTCCCGGAAGCGGTAAAAGTATGCTTTCAAAACGTATGCCCTCGATCCTTCCGCCGCTGACCTTCGATGAAGCCCTCGAAACTACTAAGATCCATTCCATTTCCGGTTTGCTTACTCCGGAAAATCCAATTATTACAAAAAGACCTTTCCGCTCCCCTCATCACACTATCTCCTCCGCTGGTCTTGCCGGAGGCGGTACTATCCCTAAACCCGGTGAGGTCTCACTGGCTCATAATGGTCTGCTGTTTCTCGATGAACTGGCTGAATTCGACCGGCGTACCCTGGAAATTCTCCGCCAGCCCCTCGAAGACAGAAAAGTTACTATCGCAAGAGCTTCCGGTACCGTCTCTTATCCCTGTACTATCATGCTTATCGGCGCTATGAACCCTTGCCCCTGCGGTTACTTCGGTCACCCTAAACGCAAATGTATCTGCTCCAGAAAAAAAGTCGCTGCCTATCTTTCTAAGATATCCGGTCCCCTTCTGGACAGATTCGATCTTCATATTGAAGTCGCTCCTGTGGAGTATGAGGACCTCTCCTCAAAAGCTCATGAGGAACCTTCCGCTGAAATAAGAAAAAGAGTCATCGCTGCCCGTGATATCCAGAAGAATAGATTCAAAAATACTTCCATCACCTGCAATGCCCTCATTACCCCGGACAAGCTCCAGGATATGTGTCCTCTGGATGATGCCGCTGAAATTATGATGAAAAATATTTTCGATAAGCTCGGTCTCAGCGCAAGAGCCTACGACCGTATACTAAAAGTTTCAAGAACTATCGCTGACCTCGATAACTCTGAGGTCATTAAAAAACAGCATATCGCTGTGGCTGCCCAGTATAGAAGCCTCGACAGAAAATACTGGTCAGATGAAGTATAATTATAAAGATATATAACCCTGCCGTGGTTTCTTTCTGAATCGGCAGTTAATTAAGGAGATACAATGAAATCGGCATTTAAAAAAATTCACAGCAGTAAACACAGCCTCGACTGGGGTCTTGTCATTGCTGTCACTCTCTGCGCTGTGCTGAGTACACTGCTGATCTACTCGATCGTCAGAAGCGGTATCAACGAAAATGAAGGCGTCGGCGACAGCTACTGGCAGACTCAGCTCATTTCTATGATAATCGGCTTGTTGATCGCTATTATCCTTTCCTTTATCGACTATCGAAAACTCGTTAAGCTATGGTTTATTTTCGTCCCGTTATCCCTTATCCTCGTCGGTCTTACCTTTACCTCCCTCGCTTATCAGCGTGCCGGCGCAGATGACCAGGCTTGGATCAGAATAGGAAGCTTCAGTCTTCAGCCTTCCGAAATTATGAAGATCGCTTTCATTCTCTCTTTCGGCTATCACCTTTCCCGTGACGAAGAGGATATGAACAAGCCCCTCCATATGCTGCTGCTTTTAATTCACGGCGCTATCCCCATTGGTATAGTCGGTTTGCAGGGCGACTACGGAACCGCTATCGTCTTTGCCGCTATCTTTGCATTTATGATATGTACAGCTAAAATATCCTGGAAATATATTGTGGCTGCGCCGTTTCTTGCTGCCGCAGCAGCGGCTGGTATGTGGTTCTTTGCCCTCGCTGAGCATCACAAACGAAGAATTACTGTCCTCTTTAATCCCGGCAGCGACCCGGAAGGTATGGAATATCAGCAGGATCTCGGTATGGCTGCGCTTAAATCCGGCGGTGTCTTCGGTAAAGGTCTTTTCGCTGACGAGAAGGAATATGTTTATGTCCCTGAGCTTCACAATGACTTCATCTTCGCTCATGCCGGTCAGGTTTTCGGCTTTATCGGCACTCTCGGCATTCTCATTGTGCTGGCTTATATTTGCCTTAAAATATTCGCTGACAGCAGAGTTGCCCGTGACCGGCTCGGAAGATTCATTTGTATGGGCGCTTTCGGTCTTATATTTACCCACTGCCTGATGAATATCGGAATGGTGCTTAAGGCTGCACCTGTTATCGGTGTTCCTCTGCCTTTCCTCAGCGCCGGCGGTACCGCTATGGTGAGTATGTATATCATCGTCGGTCTCGTCCTCAGCACCTACAGCCACCGTGCTATCAATTACAATGTCTTCTACGATGAAGATGAATGATCTCTGTAATCAGTTCCTCATTCGCTTATCTATGGTGCGTTGACACTAAGCCTAAAACGCATCTTTTTGGCAGAATTTTACGCA
>CAMNFW010000191.1 GCA_946537565.1 uncultured Ruminococcus sp.
TACTACAGTCCGGAATCCCATTCTCTCCGCCTCTTTTATTCTCTGGGAAATATGTGAGACCGATCTTACTTCTCCACCCAGTCCTATCTCACCAAATGCTATAAGCTGCTCGTCTATGAGCTTATCCATTATTCCTGAATACAGCGACATTGCCACAGGAAGATCAGCTGCCGGCTCATCAAGTCTGAATCCGCCGACTATGTTAAGAAATACATCAAGTCCGCCCATGAATATCCCCAGTCTTTTTTCCAGCACTGCGATTATTATATTCAGCCGGTTGAAATCAAAGCCTGTTACCATTCTTCTCGGTGAAGCATAGCTTGTCTTTGATGCCAATGCCTGAACCTCTGCAAGTATCGGTCTTGAACCTTCCATGACACAGGCAACACAGGTGCCGGATACGTTATGAGGTCTGCCCGAAAGCAGCATCTGCGAAGGATTTGGCACCTCAGCAAGTCCCTTGTCACGCATCTCAAATACACCTATCTCATTTGTGGAGCCAAAACGATTTTTCACCGCCCGGAGTATCCTGTAGCTCTGGTGGCGCTCTCCCTCAAAATACAGCACCGCATCTACTATATGCTCCATGACCTTAGGACCGGCTATAGCTCCGTCCTTGTTGACGTGACCTACGATAATGACCGGTATTTCCTGAGATTTCGCAGTCTGCATAAAAAGATTAGTGCATTCTCTTACCTGAGTTATACTTCCCGGACTGGAAGTTATACGGCTGATGCTCATGGTCTGTATTGAGTCGATAATGGCGATATCCGGGGCGCTGCTGACGATAGTAGCTGAAATTGCTTCCGCATCAGTAGCTGTGAGTATATAAAGATTTTCTGTATCAACACCAAGCCTCTTTGCACGGAGCTTTATCTGACGGGCAGATTCCTCACCGGAAATATACAGCACAGAATGCTCTTCACCTAAATGCTGACAGATCTGAAGAAGTATCGTACTCTTTCCAATGCCCGGTTCACCGCCCAGCAGCACCAGTGAGCCTTTCACAAGTCCGCCGCCCAGCACACGGTTAAGCTCCCCTGTTCCTGTATCATACCTTACGTCACTGTCAACTCCTATATCTTCCAGCTCCATTATTTTATCTGAAAGATCAGCCGCAGCCTGTGAGCTTATGCCCTTTGAAGCGTTAACGCTGTCAGCAAGCTCTTCTTCAAAGCTGTTCCACGCTCCGCAGGAAGGACATTTTCCATTCCACTTTGAGCTTTCATAGCCGCATTGACTGCATATATATACAAACTTTGACTTTGCCATTGTTATCAGTTCAGCGCAGCGGTGACGTTTTCTTCATTCAGGCGGTATTTTCTGCCCAGCACTACAATGCTCTCAGATTTTGTATAAGAGCCGTCTGAAAGATCTCCGCCTCCAAAGCTCCAGTAGGTCTTATCCTCCGGGTCAGAAGAAAAGAATACATGGTTTTCAGCATCATGGGCAATGGTGCCATTTTTGCCGTAGCTTCCTTCCAGCTGATACAGCTGATCATCTGCCAGATAGAATATCGAACACTGATCTTCATCAGCCTTTCCTGCGGAAACGATCAGCTCAGGCAGTTCATTTCCGTTAAGGTCACAGAGATCAAAAGCAGCGTCCTCTCCGGCAGTTTCCATTATCTCATTAAGCTTATTTGTAAGCTGCTCTCTCTGGGTGGGATTAATAACCGCTCCCCAGCTCTCGTTATAGTAAAGTGCAAATTCCACAGCCTTTTCTCCTAAGCTGTATTTTCTTCCGACAGGTATGGAATATGCCGATAAATAAGGCTTCATCGCTTCATCATACTGAGGAAGCAGTACGTCCTCTCCATTTATCTCATGAACTATTTTAACTCCGGAGGAAGCAGATGCAGAATTGTCATTGTATGTCAGTACGGGATTGAGAGTGCCGCCGCTCAGCTCCTCAAATTTACCAAGAACAAATCCATCTCCCTGATATTCGTCCTGGATAACATTCAGCTCCGGGAAATAATTTATAAGTCCAAAATCACCTGCACTGCCCGCTTCGGTCAGACTTCCGCCAATTAATGTATATATGATACACTGAGCCGGGTGATTGGACGAAGGGGATATTATCAGTTCCGGAGTGCTGTCACCGTTCAGGTCTTGAAGCTCGAACCTGGAGCCGCTGTTAAGATCAGCATTAAACTTATCAGAAGCCTTGAATTCTTCCAGCTTTCCCTTATACGGCTCCTGCCATTCAAATGATATGCTTGCCGGTGAGACAGGCTGATTATTCTCCTGACTGTCAGCAGAAGATTTTTTTGAGTTTGAGCAGCTGCTTACCGTAAGCAGTGCCGCAGCTGAAAGAGCAAGAGCAATTATACTTTTTCTATTCAATATTGATCCCTCCGATTATTAAATATATGTCAAATATTCTTTTTTCCTAACATAAATTTTATCATATCATATTAGCTATGTCAATTAAAATATTGTTACAAGTGGATACAGAAGGTAAAAATTTTTGCAGCAAAAATGTTATTTTTTGTTCTGTTTTGCTGTAGAAAGACGTATAATTAACCGGAGATGATATTATGGAATTTGAAGAAAAATTATCCGAAAACACTGAAATCAATGAAGAAAAATGTGATGACGATGCTGAGCTTCTGCTTGAAGAATATGAAGAGGAGAAAAAATACGGAAGAGCTGATGATTCAGCTGCAATGCAGGCGGTAATGTGCCTTCTCATAGCCGCCGGACTGCTGATATACAATATCTTTTATCCTGATACTGCCGGCAGTCTTCTGTCTAAGCTGCGTCAGCTCTCAGCCGGTGACAGCAGTATTATCCGCAATCCCATTGACATTATTACAGAGCTTTGGCAAAGTTAAAAGCCGGATGTACTGAATTCAGTGCAGATTTTTCATTTCTGCTGTTCAATTCACTGATATTTCTTCTCAGAGATACTGGCGTTATACTATCGTTTTACGGAGTATGCCTGATTCATGAGCTTGGACATATAACAGCGCTTATTATAAACGGCGGAAAGCTCAGGTCTGTGGTTTTTTCGGGCTTTGGAATAAAAATGCAGTCCGAGGGAGCGTACAGCATAAAGGCAGAAGCTTTGATACTCGCTGCTGGTCCGGCAGTAAATCTGATCACATGGCTGGTATTATTACTCACTGGTCACAACGGCTATTTTTCGCAGCTTAGCCTTGCGGAAGGCATCTTCAATCTGCTGCCCTTTGGTTTTCTGGACGGCGGTGCAATGGCAGAGCTTTTCATCACCGGTTCACACTATGAAAAAGAAGCAGCCGCCGTACTTTCAGGACTGCGTATCCTTACAGTTACAGCGGCTGTTGTAATTCTCTTAAAGATCGTCCATTTGATCTGAAGAGGTCTTTTTTCTTTTTTCGTAGCTCTGTTCATACTCGCTCTTGATATCACTCTGACGGCGCTCCATTTCATTGTACACGACCCGTTCATTGAAATAGGGAAAACCAGCCTGTCCTTCGAGATAGTGATATTTGCTGTTGGCAATTGCCGTGACCAGCGCAAGTGCAGCAGACAACAGAAGAATGATAACAGTTATAGTTCCTGTGCTTATCCCTGATATCAGATCAATTATAAGGTTTACACCAGCAGCACACGGCGCAAGTATGGCGATCATCGTATCTTTTTTGTAAACTCCTAAGTAGCCTGCTGCCATTATAGCCGCCTTGCATATTACCCCGTCAAACAGCGGACCAATGAATATTCTGAACACACTAAGGATCATCATTCCCAATGATACGATTACAATACTTCCGCAGGAAATTATATATGCCATTGCCACAAAGTTATATACCTTTGTACAGCGTTTCATCAAAGTTCCGTTTCTTGAAAATTCATCGCTCATATAAAATCCTTTCACAATGCCGCTTGATCCTGAATATAATGTATTGTCTCACACATCTGCAATATTGGTAAGTATCCCAGCCGGTGAAATATCTATCGTGCCAAAGGACGGCAGCGTTCCGTCATGAGGTTCAGAGCAGCTGCCTGGATTCATAATGTACATTCCGTTGATATACTTATTGAAACGAACATGAGTGTGACCGTAAAGCACTATGTCACATCCCTGCTCCTTTGCAGCTTCAACAAGCCTGTCAAGTCCGCCGTGAACCCCAAAGATATGTCCGTGTGTTGCAAAAAGATTATGATCTATAAGAAACAGCTTCTGCCTGTCCGGACTAAGGCTGTTGAAATCACAGTTTCCTGCAACATGAAAGATCTTGTCCCTGAACTGTGGATATTTTAATATGAACTGGTCAATATCTTTTTCACCGTCACCAAGATGTATGAAGATCTCTGCATCAGAATTGCGTAGGATTATGGATTCAACTGCCCTGAAATTGCCGTGTGAGTCAGACATTACAATTATACGCATAGTTATTTCTCC
>CAMNFW010000192.1 GCA_946537565.1 uncultured Ruminococcus sp.
AGAAAAATATTTCCAGCTTAAAGATCAGCTGCCTGAGCATGAATATATAGAAGAAAAGAAAAAGCCTTCCTTTACTATTGAATTCAAAAAACTCTCAGACTGCGATGAAGCCTGCAAAGTACTCACAGAAAACGGTATCCGCTACAGAACCGGCAAGACTCTCGTTCCATTCCGCCTTACCGGTAATATTGAATGGGGCGTTCCGGCTCCGGTTCTTGAAGGTATTGACGGTCTGACTGTCTGGGTTTGGCCGGAATCACTCTGGGCTCCTATCTCCTTCACTCAGACCTATCTCGAACAGGCTGGCAGAAACCGTGATGAATGGAAAGACTACTGGTGCAGCAAGGATGCCACCGTTTATCAGTTCATCGGTCAGGATAATATTTATTTCTACGGTATCGCTGAGCCTGCTATGTGGATGGCTCAGCAGGAAAGTGAGACAAAATCTTCTAAACCTGCTGACGGTGAATTGCAGCTGCCTGTCATCGTTGCTAATTACCACATACTTTTCCTCGACAAAAAAGCTTCAAGCTCCGGTCAGATCAAACCTCCTATGGCTAATGACCTCCTCAACTATTATACACCTGAACAGCTGAGAATGCACTGGCTGGGTCTTGGTCTCGGTCAGCGTTCTGTAAGCTTCAGCCCTAAGCCTCTCAATCCTTTCGATACAAGCACCGGAACCGATCCTGTTGTTAAGGACGGTCTCCTGCTCTCAAATGTTTATAACAGAATTATCCGCACTGCTTTCTACACCAATCAGAAGGCTTTCGATGGCGTGCTTCCGGATAAGGCTCCAGAAGATAAATTCATCGAAGATGCTAAAAAAGCTGTTCTGGATTATGAACGCTATATGGCAAAATTCGCCTTCCACCAGTGTACATATGTACTGGACAGCTATATCCGTAATTGCAGCAAATATATGTCAAAAGCTATTAAATCTGACGGTCAGCCTGAGGAGGAGCTTTCACAGGTACTGGCTAATCTGTTCTATATGATCAGAATTGCTGCTGTTCTTCTTCACCCAATGGCTCCTTTCGGTACAGAAAAGTTAAGAGATTATTTGCAGGTAGATGAGCGTATCTGGTCATGGGATACTATCTTTGAACCGCTTACCTTCTTTACCGAAAAAAATCACAAGCTTAAATTCCTCCCCCCAAGAACCGACTTCTTCACAAGACATGAAAGCCAGTTCGCCCGTGAGGATGATGAAGAATAATCTATACAAAAAAATTCTGACCTCTCTTTTTCCTGAGAGGTCAGCTTTTTATAAAACTATTCCCGAAAGAGGTGCTAAAACTGAATAATTCTGCGTTTATATCAGATGAAATGAATATTTCTTTTTCTGTCAGCACTTTAACAGGCTTTTTTATTACTGGTGCAGTTTACTTTCTGCTTCCTGCTGCCGCTTTCTTTTTCTTGAAAAAATATAAGGCAGCTCAAATCTATCCGGTGATCGTTGGAGCTGTATTCTATTTCCTGTCAACCCGTATAAGTGACATTTTATCATATATTTTCGGATTTTCAATGTCTTTCGCTAACAAGTCTGTTATCGCTGCTGAACTTGTATGTATCTTCGAGGAAACAGCCCGCTGGCTTGCTATGAAATATCCTGTTACAAATATTCATAGCACACGGTCTGCTGTTTGTTACGGTATCGGTCACGCCGGACTGGAATGCTGGATCCGTGGTTTCCAAAGCTTTCAGATATTTGCTTACGGTCAGCGGCTTAACAACAGCGGCATAGAAAGCTTTGTTTCAGGTATGAATGATGAAAAAGCATCTGCTGTCACTGAACAATTAAAGGCTTTTGCAGATCATTCGCTTTTTCTGAGCTTTTTTGATCTGCTCATATTATTAACAGGCTTCGGTTTCCACATCGCTTTGTCCGTTCTTATCTTCAAAAAAATAAACTGCGAAAAACGTTGGCTATTTTTAGCTATTCTTCTGCATTATTGCCTTAATTGCTCCGCTTGGCTGGCTTCACTGTCCGGAAGTCCTATTTTTTCATCTATTACAAGTATAACCGTTGGAATAGTTATCATCTTCATCGCTGCAAAGATCATAAATCTAAAAGAGTGTATCGACGAGATATTATATCCCTTAGATAACTCAGTTCCTTCAGAATAATATTCATACCGCTTGTATTTTCTCTGCCAATGATTTATTCTATTACATAAAATCTTGCATAAAATGAAAAAAAGACGTGATATTCAACTACAGATTCTCATGATCTGCCATATCCCGTCTTCTTAGAATATATTGCTTTTGGCTGTTTACAGCCATTTTGGCGTGGTACGCCTGACTGGAGTCGAACCAGCGCACACGGCGTCGGAGGCCGCTGCTCTATCCACTGAGCTACAGGCGCATATTGCACAAAAATATCCTGATATTATTATACCAAATGCTCTTGAATTTTTCAAGAGTTTGTGATATAATTATGTGAGAAAAATTTTTCAACAGCAGATTGTAAGAAACATACAAAATATATCATTGCTCTTTAGGCGGAGCAATGCCTTCTGCTGTTTTGTTTACATATAGTTTTAGGAGATGAACTTATTGGAGGATTATATATACATCATTGTCGCTCAGACCGGAACGGTTCCGGCAAAATTTTTTCGCTTCTTTACTAAAAAACCCTATAATCATGTTTCTCTTTCCGGCGATGTCACTCTCTCAGAAATGTACAGCTTCTGTCGTACCTATAAGCCACTCCCTCTTCCAGCTACATTCAACAAGGAGATCGTCGGCAAAGGTACCCTCGGTCAGTATAGCTTTATACCCTGTGAGATCTACCGAATTCCTGTAACACATGAACAGAAGGCTGAATATGACCGCATTATCCGCCATTTCTCAGACAATAGAAATATCTATTCATACAACGTTCTCGGTCTTATTGCTGTTTACCTCAATATTGAGTGGAACAGAAAAAAAAGCTTCGTCTGTTCACAGTTCGTAGCTTATACTATGGATAAGATCGGGATTCATCTGAATAAACCTTTTTGTCTGTATACTCCTGATGATTTTCGTAAATTCCCCGGCGCTACTCTCTACTATGCCGGTGAGCTGAACAGCTTCTATTATGATATGAAATCAAAACCTGAAAATAAATTTCCACGGCGTTACTCTTCTGCTGCTCAGCTCCCCTATCATGCAGAAAAAAAAGCATAAAGACTCACTATGCCGGCTCTTATCTCGTCCGGCATTGCGATATACAGCATAAAATATTCCTTGTTATCAGGCTCTATCTCAGACAGTTCAAACTCCGCTTTCCGGTCAATTACCCTTACATCAGCCCGTCCATTGCTAAATTCAATGCTTACCGGGGTTACACTATCTTCATTGAGCCTGTTATAAAAATTTGTGTACGAATACAACAGCATTATCAAACCGGCAGTCAGCAGCAGATATAGCAAAAATGCCCTGACAGCCGGCGATTTTCTTATTCTTTTCATTTATTCTCCTTTATCGACAACAGCAGCTCTGCCAGCGATCTCCCTATTAGCTGACCAGAATACTGCACCTGATCAAGTGTGTTTCCATGTGAGCCTACCTCTATCAGCAGACTTCCTGTGGTCAGATCCTGATTGTAATGCCGGTAGTCAAATAATATCGGCCTTGTCAGTCCCGGATTATCGGTTTCAATCTGATTCTGTAAATTGCAGGCAAAATGGAAATTCTTCATGTAATCAGGCATATCCAATGTCCCGTCATCACAGCCGGATATTATCATCACCTGCGCTGCTTCCTTTCCGTCAATTTCTATATATGGCTGATATACCTCTGTATCTGTGGATACTGCGTCTCGGTGAATATCAAGTGCTACCTTTATTGTGGGATACTGTTCAAGTATCGGAAGTATTGTCTCTCTGCTGCGGGAGTATGAACCATTGTAGGAAGGATAATCATGTATCGTTACTGCATGGATAACGCCGATTCCCTTTGCTTCCAGTTCTGCCTGTATAGCATTGCCTATCATTACCACGTTTTTGGTCTCATCTGTTGAACGATAATTAAACGCAGCATCTGCATGATCTCGCACATATGGCTCAAAACTCTCTGTGGTATGTGTATGATAAATAAGAACCTGCGGTTCGTCAGTGTCTGTGATAGTAAAATTCGGAAGATAACGGCTTTCGTTTATCAGTGTTTCATTTGATATTTCGGTCTTATTATTCACCTGTCCGCCGCCTTCAAGATCAAAAAAGGTAGTCCCACTGTACTTTCCATAGGTGGTACGAATTATATCACAGCCTGGTGTCCATTCTTCTTCACTGGGATACGGCTTCGGTCCGGGATCTGCTGATACCATTTCCAGCGGACTTAACAGCTCACTGGTCTCAGCAGTTTCCTCCTCCAGCTCATATCCGTATCCCTCCG
>CAMNFW010000193.1 GCA_946537565.1 uncultured Ruminococcus sp.
CGAAACGGGCTGCAACGAGGGCTGCCACACAAGTAACAAGATGCTTTACCGAAAGATGTACACCGCCGAAGCAGGACTGGAATATCAGGCTCATGTTAAGTATCAGCAGCAGCATAAAATCCACCGCATAGGTTTTCTGGCTGAAAAAGAGCATGACGATATAATACACAACGTCCAGCGCTACAACTGCAAAGGCAAGAAGAATAACTTCCTTCACGTCCGAATAATTGCCGTTGTAGTAGACATTGAAGAGCATGGCGCAGTGAGCTGCAAGGACAAAAATGCAGGAGAAGATATAAGAAAAGGGGTTGCTCATTTGTTGTGCCTCCTTTTACGGAAAGTCAGTCTTTTGCTGCCGAGGGTGATAACGTCATTTGAGTGCAGAACAGCCTCTGTTACCAGGTTCCCGTTGATGTAAACACCGGATTTAGAGCCGATATCGGTGATAGACCAGATGCCGTCAGCCACATACAGCATGGCGTGGTAACGGGAAACGGAAAGGTCATGGAGCCGGATATCAGCGGAAGCGTGTCTGCCGATAAGAATCTCATCGCATTCCAGGGGAAAGCATCTCACACCGTCAGTAAGCTCCATATCAGACGAAATTTTAGCCCAGCGCTGTTTACCTGAGCTTTTTTCTCTGTATGAAGTGATGATAAGGACGATAGCGCAGATGTCGAGAGCGGCTGCGGAGACCGCACACAAAACAAGATTAAGGGTATCCATATGAAATAAAAAATAACCTCCTTCTGAAATTGCTTATCTGCAAGGGAAATCAGTTAAAGTGCAGTAAATGCAGCGTATACATTTAAATTGCAGTTAATGCTTTTAATTCATTATAGCATATTTTTCATGTCAATGCAATAACGATAATATGACAAAACAAAAAAGAAAACGGCTCAGAAAATACTGAACCGTTTTCTCTGCTGTAAAGCAAACCATTTCACGCTCAGCTTTAGATTCGGGGGAAATTTAAAGCTTTAAACGAGCGAATTTCTGGTCTGAGTGACGGGACTTGAACCCACGGCCTCTACCACCCCAAGGTAGCGCGCTACCAGCTGCGCCACACCCAGACGTTTGAAGTGCTTGCCTAACCAACGTATTATATTATATCACACGGGAAATGATTTGTCAAGGCTTTTTTTGATTTTTTTGAAAAAATAATTTTTTAACATTTTAAGCCTGGGATTTAGCATAGGCTGCGGTAATTCTGTCTGACCTGAAACCCCTTTCAGCCAGATGCAGTATAACGTAAATTCTGTGGCTTATGAACTCATTGAGAGCGTTGAAACGGTCAGCCGGCAAGGGAAAAACATCATCGTTCACAAAGGCAAAATCCTGTATCTCCTTAAGCTTAAGATACATTCGCTCAGTGATAAGCTCAGGAATGAAGTCGTTGAAGCTGCGGTAAAGAAAAGGCGAGTGGTCTTCACTGAAATCAATGAGGTCATCAATATCATTGCTCATACACATACTGCAAAGAGCCATGCCGTTGTCAAAAGCAGGCGCAAGACCGGTAATTTCAAAGCTTTCGGGGTCAGCGGTGAACTGGATATTGTGAAGGTGACGGTCATAATTGCAGGTAAGGGCATCGAGAATGAGGATATCCCTGAGTTTATCAGCAAAACCAAGCTTTTCAGCAGCGGAAAGAAATTCCCATATATCTGCGCCACGGTGCATCACAGATGAAGCCGGAAACATACTGCGGTCCGGTGAAGTGATGATCTCACAGGAGCTGACGAAGCCGCCGTCAAAGCCGCCGACAGTGTAGCTGATATGAGGAATATCAAGTGCAGCCTCAAGCTGTGTGACAAAAAATTCGGAATATGGTTCAAAACCGCTGCCGCCTTTAATGAGGAACAGCTTATTGTCATCTCTTATCCAGCATTTTTCCAGCATACCGTCGGTATTGAATTCCGGGGCAGGGCAGGGGTTTTTGAGCAGAGAGGTGTCGCCGGAGAAAGCGGCATAGGAGAGATTTTTATCCAGGGGATTTTCATAGAGATTGACATCTTTCCATTTAAGGGAAGAATTTTCATCCTTGACCCAAAGGGTATCAGTGAGGCTGAGACCGAGAGTGGAGTCGATGAAATTTTTCTGGTCAGTGAGACCGAGCTTACGCAAAATTCTGCCAATTTCACGGCGGTGGCGGGCATTTCTTCTGAACTCTATCCATTCCTTGATGTGGGAGCTGCCGAAGATCTCAGGGAGTTTGCTGTATACAGAGACAGGAGTATAGCCGCCGAAATCCGTCTGACGGAAGTCAAAACCGGCGACAGGAACGTCTTTATTCATTATCAAGTACATTGTTGAATCTCCGTTCAGGTAATCTTTTGTTCAGCGCTGATATATTTTTATGTACAGCGAAATATCACTAATAATTATATCACACCTCTGGATCATTTTCAATAGGCGGAGCGAGAATTGCAGAAATTTTTTCATTGAGGGCTTCGGCGCATTGTTCAGGAGTTTTGTCACCGTTGAAGGCGGAGAGAATTTCCTCATTGATGATACTGTCGATATCAGTTCTTGTCCAGGGGTCGATCTCAGCGCCCTTGACCAATTCCACCAGCTGATCGACAGCTTCATCTGAGATGACCTGATCCTGACCGTTGAAACTGATATTCTCACGGATACTGAACTGAGTATCAGCCGGAGTGTCGTAAGCCAGCTTGTCCAGAACCTTTTCAATTACAGGGATGCCGTTGTTATTGAGACCCATCTGAGTCTGATTTTCTTCGGTGAAGAAATCTCTCAGCAGCTGCCAGGATTCAGTTTTGAACTGACTTGTATCGGAGACAGCGAACATTGTATCGACAGCGGAATAAGTGCCTGTGCCGTTTTTGGAAGGGTAGCCGAGATAGGTGATGTAAGCGCCGCCGAAATTGACATAGGCGTTGAGACTGTAGTACCAGTTTATGCCGTTGATATCAATTGTATTGACCAGAGCCCGGTCATTGATAAGCTCCAATCTGGCATTATTGTTATATTCTTTTTTCTCGTCTTCGGACATTTCGAGGAGACTGCTGCTGAAGCTGCTTTCATTGGGGAAAGTTTTGAGGTAGCGGAGAGCAGGCGGAAGAAGTGCCGAAAAATCGCATTTTTTTCGGTTAAAATCAATGCAGTCACGGGAAATATTTTTGAGCATGAAAAGGCTCATCATCTCACGGCTGTTATACTCATAAACGAGCTTATTGCCGGAATACAGGGATTCACCGGCAGCAATAGCTTCATCGTAGCTCCAGTTTATCATATCCTCGGTAGTTCTGTAGCTTTTGGCAGCGACAGTTGAAAGGCGGAAGCCGCAGTAGATAGATTCGAGCCTGCCGTTGGTTTCGAGGCTGGAAATAACATTTGGCAGGAAATCATTTTTGCTGATATCCTTGTCCTGTTCCAGAAGAGGGGAAAGGTCAGCAAGATAGTTTTTATTTTTAAGCTGAAGCATCTGATAAGGCTGAGCGATGAAAATATCCGGCATATTTCCGGCAGCGATATCGGCATCGAGCGCAGCAATATCGCCGTTGTAGCTGATATAATCAATATGCTGGGGATTATAGGCATTATAGGAGCTTATCATAGACTGGAGAGTATTGCTGAGGTCGGCATCGGAGGTAAGATCGGCAGCGATCATGGTTTGGGTCACAGGTTCAGTGGTCTGAGTTTCCTGGACTGAGATCTCAGATGACTTGTCTGATGCACAGGAAGTGAGCGAAAGAATAAGAAGTGCGGAAGCGGCTGTTGAAAGGAAACGTTTCATTTTTTTTTAACTCCTTGAAAATGTGGAAATAAATATGACCGTGGAAGTGATCATATAATACAAGTGTCGGAAATGAGCTGAAAAGACGAAATTGCAGGATAACTTTGTATAACTGCACATAATTGCACAATGAGTTTTGTGAGACTATACAACTATAATCGGAAGGCTGGAAAATGTTACAGTTAAAAAATATTATCGGCAGCTCGTACCAGATTTAAAATATCACTCTTTATAATACCACAATTATAATGATTTGTCTACACCGGCAAAGAAAAAACTGATAAATCAAATCGCAAGCAAAGACTATAATATATAATCAATTAACGATAAAATAATAATTAAGACACATTTTTTTACAAGTTTATTGAATCATTTTTTTAATATTCCATGACAATAATATGAAGAATATTATAATAAAAATACAGAAATGAGACTTTCTGTTATTGAAAATTATATAAGGAGCGGTAATATGTCTCTTAAATCAGCTAAAAGTCTTCTGAAAGGTAATGGGATACTTTGTATCATCGCTGCGGTTCTTCTGGTAATTTTCGGCGTAGTAATGGTTGCCGGCGGAAGAAATAATCAATACATATAATTATTATCGGCGGCTAAGGATAA
>CAMNFW010000194.1 GCA_946537565.1 uncultured Ruminococcus sp.
CTATGGTGCGTTGACACTAAGCCTAAAACGCATCTTTTTGGCAGAATTTTACGCATACTGCGTCGAGAAAACTTGCTGGGCGACAGCCCACCTGCGTTTCCTCTCCTTGTCTGCGCAGAAATTCTGCTCAAAAATCTGCACATTATTTTAGTGTCAACACACCCTACTTTGAAGTGATATGGCAAGTTTTTAACTCTGACGGGCTCTTATTTCCGCCAGACGCTTACTTAAAGCCTTATATCCCAGCTCTGCATCTTCGATATCCGCTACAGCTTTTTCCATTGGACAAATGTCATTTCCTGTGCGGTCGATTATTTTCTCAGTTATTATGTCCCAGCTGCAAGGTATCCCGTGAGCTTCAAGATGATCCCTTCCGCTCACCGACATAGTTTTGCCGTGTACGCTCACTATCCCTGCTTTGATAAATAACATCGCTGCTGCCTTTCCCACGATAATATCAGCAGCAGAATATCCTCTCATATCTCTTTCCTCTGCTATGAACCTCATCATGGGTGATATTCCCCTGCCGTCATCAGTTATGACCTCACCGTCACGGCACAGGCATATAGAATGTCCGGCAAGACAGCTTTTTGCCTTTTCAATATCATTCATTTTCTTTGTCCCTTATCATCAGCTTTCTCAGTCCTATCATTATCACCGGAACCAGTAAAGCCTGTACTGCCAGTCCTATGAAGCCTGTCTTTATCTGTCCCCAGATCATTGGCACTGTAAACTGTGTGAAGCTCTGAGTAACCGCTGTAAGTCCAAGAAATACAGCTCTTCCGGCTATCTGTGCTGTTATTACTGCCGGAAATGCCCAAAGTCCGTTTTCGGATATTCTCTTTGTGAAAAGTCCTGATACTGCTGCAAATACTGCCAGCTCTGCTATCATAAACGGAAGCCTTGCTGCAAGCGGCATCGGTGTACCAATCGCTGAGGTGATCAGAAAGCTCAACAGCGGCGAAAGTATTCCCACTGCAAGTCCCCATTCTGTCCCAAGCAGACAGCCGCCGATCAGCACCGGCAGATACATCGGAAGCCATTTAACTCCTCCAGGCTGTCCCAGCGCAAGATGTATTACCTGCGGTAGTATCACTGCCAGAGCTATCAATCCCACAGATATCAGCATCTTATATGTGATTTTTCTGCCAGCTGGAATGTCTCTTCTTATAAGTGCATTTTCAAACATATGATCAACTCCGTTCAAATTTTTCAGCTGTCTTTACAAGCAGCTCTCTTATCGGCAGATGCTGAGGACATATCTTCTCGCATTTTCCGCATTTGATACAGTCCGATGCTTTTCCGCCGTTGTGGGTATGTATCCCGTAGTAATAATCAGCGTTCCAATCGTGAGTCAGCTCCTTGGTGTTCATACATGAGAAAAGATCAGGAATGGATATTTTCTTAGGACAGCCTTCCACACAATAACGGCAGGCTGTACAGGGTATAAGGTTCTTGGAGTGAAGTATCTCCACTACCCTCTTCACTGCCGACATTTCAGACTCATCAAGAGGCTTGAAGTCCTTCATATAGCTGATATTATCCTCCAGCTGCTCAATGCTGCTCATTCCTGACAGTATGCTCAGCATCCCCTCAAATCCTGCTGCAAACCTTACTGCATAGCTTGCCGGACTTCCGCCGCCCAGATCGTCAAGCACCTTTCTTGCCGCTGCCGGCATATTTGCCAGATTTCCACCCTTTACAGGCTCCATTACAAGTATAGGCTTGCCGTGTCTGCGACAGACATCATATACCTTTTTGCTCTGTACTGCCGGGTCATCATAATCCAGATAATTAAACTGTATCTGCACCACTTCTATCTCCGGATAGTCGTTCAGTATCTGCTCCAGGACTTCAGCCTTGTCGTGGAAAGAAAGTCCAACGTGTCTGATCTTTCCCTCTGCTTTAAGTTCAAAGGCTGTCTCATATGCTCTGCATCTTCTGAACTTCGGATAATTTCCCGAACCCTGTGCGTGCATAAGATAAAAGTCAAAATACTCTACCCCGCACCATTTCAGCTGATTTTCAAAAAAAGGTCTTATATCCTCCTCCTTTTCAAAATAGCTGTCCGTCAGCTTATCCGTCAACAGATAGCTCTCTCTTGAATAACGGCTCGTCAGACATGAGCGGATTGCAGTTTCGCTTTGTCCGCCTATGTAGCCGTGGGCTGTATCAAAATAGTTAAAGCCCTCCTCTATAAAGCGGTCTATCATCTGGCAAAACTGCGGCTCGTCAACCTTTCCGTCCTTCATTGGCAGACGCATACAGCCGAATGCCAGTTTTTTCTTTACCCTGTCCATAATCGCCCTCCTTTTCAGGTAATATTTACATAATTATAACACATATTAAAAAAGATTTCAACCATTTTCCAGGGATTGTATTATTACCAGATAATTATTTTATTAATTTAATCTTAATTTTTTGTTCTCATTAAAATAATTATCCCCCTGATATTTTTCAATCAGAGGGATCGCTGTCAGTTCATTGTTATTTCATTTTCAAAATATTCTCCGCTGACCGCCGGTACATAGAATATTCCGTAATTCTTAAGTTCATTATCCATGTTCAGCTTTGTTCCGTCCAGCTCAATGTAGAATTTGTAGTAAGGCTGATAATACTTTGCCCGGCTGCTGTTGTAATACACAAGATCTGTCTTTGCAATATCATCTTCGGCTATTCTTCCGGCTTTCAGATAATCCTCCGGAACTGTACTGATATAACCTCCATTAATCAGCTTGTCTCTCGCTTCATCTGCTGCTATTACCGGATAATCTCCCATATACTCCGAAAAGCTCAGCCTTTCATCTATCCAGATCACCATAAGGTCTCCACCGTCATCAGGTCCGAAATATGAACTGCTTAGATTCATGTTCAGCATTCCCTGTACTGTGTCCTCAGTTTCCTCACATATATAATAGTGTCTTGTTTCTGTTCCAGCATACGTCCGGTCTGCATATGTCCAGGTTTTTGCATTGCTGTACCCAAGCACATCAGAATAACTGTCCGCAAGATTATTAAGAGTCATCATCGCTTCTGCCTTTGAAGTGCAGCTATATGTGAAACTCATTCCGGCAGGCAGTTTCTTTGCAGGTGAAAATAAAACCCTTATCTGTCCGCCGTATACTGTTATCTCTGTGCCGTCATCACAGATATATCCCTCATCAGATCGTTTTTCAGTTATCTCCGTTCCCAGCGCTAACGCTATTCTCTCCGCCCTTTCCCGCTGATATTCCTCTGGGATCTCTGCGTCAAGGGCGGTATTTCTGTAAACCGGCAAATGCTCTATCTCCATTTCTTCCGCCCAGACCGACGGTTCATCCAGCTCGGAAATATCATACGCCATTAAGCCTTCAAATCCCATTCCCATTGCTCCGTTATCAAGCTCAGGAGATATCTTCTCTTTCCCTTCAAAAATCTCCCTCTCCCCGGTGTCAATAAATTCATGCTTCGGCTTGTTATTATTTCTGCTCAGCATCGGCAGTGTGACACATACCAGCGCTGTTACTGCGGCTGCCGCTGCGCCTATAACTGCAATTCTCTTTATGGATATGCTCTTTCTTTTTGCTTCGCTGTCAAGCTCAGGTACAAGCTTTTCATCTATCTCACCTATTGTTTCCAGAAGCAATTCGTTGTTCTTCATATTATCACTCCTTCTCCAGATGAACTTTCAGTTTCTGTCTAAGCCTTTGCAGTACCATTTTCACCGCTCCTGCACTCATGCTGTATCTACCGGCAATTTCACTGACCGGCATCATGTACCAGTATCTCAGCAAAAATATCTGGCGGTTTCTTTCCGGAAGCTCCCTCAGAAAGCTTTCAAGCTGTTCTTTCAGCTCGACCCTGCCTTCAACTGAACTTTCTTCGCCTATGCACTCACTCAGCTCGTCAAGACATATCACCGTTTGCCCGCCGCCGTATTTCTCCGCCTTCCTCCGGCGAAACCGGTCAATGGCAAGATTCCTGATTATCCTGCCAAAAAATATTCCCAGCCTTAACGGTCTTTCCGGCGGCATCTTGTCCCATGCCCTCAGCCATGTATCACTGACACATTCCTCTGAATCTTCACGGCAGCTTAAAATATTTTCCGCTATTGTATAGCAGTATGCTCCGTACTTCGTGCTGCTCTCAGTTATGGCAGCTTCGTCTCTCAGCCAGTACAGCTCTATTATTCTATCATCATTCATACTGCACCCCCTTTATATATATAGACGTAAATTCTCTTTCTCAGGTAACGTATATTTATATTATATTTAAATGAATATTGTTAGTCAATACAAATATTTTTAAAGTCCGTTTTATTGTTGACATCCTTACAGCTGTATGTTAAAATTAATTAAAGTATTAAATTCAAGGAAGATCACAATGA
>CAMNFW010000195.1 GCA_946537565.1 uncultured Ruminococcus sp.
GTTGTGGAAGTAGATTTTGCGGCAGTAGTTTTAGCGGTGGTAGTTGTGGAAGTAGATTTTGCAGCGGTAGTTTTAGCGATGGTAGTTGTGGAAGTAGTTTTTGCAGCGGTAGTTTTAGCGGTGGTAGTTGTGGTGGTAGATTTTGCTGTAGTTGCGGCAGTGGTGGTTGTAGTCTGTGGCGGAGCAATAACACCGTCCTCGATAAGCTTTTCAGTAAAACTTAGTTTGCCGCCAATTGAGCAATATGCGTAATACTGTAAAACCAGAGAGGCATCAGAGGCTTCGATAGCACCGTTGCAATTTATGTCAGCGGCTGTGAACTGATCGCCTGTCATAGTTGGCGGATTGCCTGTGGAAAGACGGGCATATTCTGATAATATGCTTGATGCATCAGCGGCATCTATTGTATTGTTGGCATCAACATCACCAATGTGATAAACAACGGAACTGGGCGTTTCTTCAGCTGAGGCACTTGACGAGACTGCGGATGCGGCAGAAACAGAACCGAGTCCGAGTAAGACTGCCAGGGCAGCGGCTTTTAATTTCTCTAATTTCATAATAACTCCTTTACTTAGCTGTACTTTACGAATAACGATAAAAATCTCGTTATTCTTACGAACTATATGAAATCATTATACTATAAAAAAATCCAAAAATCAACCTATTTTTGAGCTTTTAGCCATTTTTATAAAAAATGACAAAAAAAGACTGCCGGAGTGTATTTCTCCGGCAGTCAGTATTGTCAGAATTATAAAAGGATCGGATTACTTGTTTGCTGAAAGAGCAGCGTTTGTAACAGGGAAGTCTGCCTGCTTGATAATTCCAGCATCCATCATTTGGATAGCAAGAGCATCCTGAGCGGTAACACCGGTTGTTTCGTTGTCAACAACGTTAGCATTCAGTGTGCCCTGTTTTGTGATAGCCATATCAGATGAACCGCCGATACCGTACTTATCCTTGTTTGCAATAGACTGGAGGATCAGAACAGCATCACCGATGAGAACGTGATTATCGCAGTTAGCATCGCCCCAGAGAGTAACAGTAAGCTCTGGCTCAGTTGTAGTTGTAACAGCAGTTGTTGTAGTGGTTGTAGCTGTAGTGGTTGTAGTAGTAGCTTTAGTTGTGGTAGTAGTTGTAGTAGTGGTGGTAGCCTTAGTAGTGGTGGTAGTAGTGGTAGTAACAGGCTCATCAGCGTAATAAACTACGATATTGTCGATAGTAACAGCATCTGTTTCGCCGTAGTAATAGCCGAACTGAACTTTGCCGTCTTTGGTGTTGATGCCGTTTTCATGTTCTTCATCACCGGCAGCGATAGTGGGAACGATCCACATGATCTCAGCGGTATCTCCGGCATCGAGCACGCAGTAATTACCGCTCTCCTGATACCAGTAGTCTTTGCTTACTCTTTCTGTAACACCGGTGCCGATATTGTAAACGATCTTGCCCATATCAGCATCAGCAGTAAGGTCGAAGCGGATAGCATAAACGTCCTTAGTTTCATCTAAACCGAGATCTTCATAGGATATTTCGAGGTTTTTAGCTTCATCATCACCGCTGAAGTCAACGACCTTGCTTACAGCTGTAGCAACAGAATCTGTGAAAGGAACGGTAACTGTTTTGGTGTAAGTGATAACAGCATTAGTGAGAGTAACGCTCTCTACCTCTTCGCCCTCAGTGTCATTGCCCCACCAATACTGGAAGGAGATAGCATCTGATGAAGTGGTGGAAGTGAATGGCTGAACCTCAGCCGGAACCTCCCAGTAAGCCTCGATATAATCGCCAGCCTCTGTGATCTTTCCGCCTGTTCCGGGAGTTACCAGGAACTTAACGCCCTGAGATTCAAACTCCTCGATAGCATCTTCGCCCATATCGTTGTACCAGTAACCGGCATGAGATTTTCCTTCGATACCGGCAAGCTGCTTAGCGTATTCAGTATCTGCATCAGACTGGTACTGAACATTGAGACCGCCGCCGTAGATGAACTGATCCATAGCAACGCCGGACTCGATAGTGCAGGTCAGGGATTCGATAGTAACGCCGTTCATATCGGTGATTCCGAAGTCAGAGAACTTGAACTTATGGCTGTTGATAGGCTTGCCTTCAACGTCCTCATCCGGATTTGCAGCGTAATAGTCCTCATCGTAGCCCTTTGTAAGAAGGATCTCACCGAGAGCTTCGGGATCTATCTGCTTAGCGAGGGTAGAGCTGATAGTAGCGGTGCCGTCGCCGTTGTCAACGAAGCTCCAGCTCTTACCGCTGGCGGAGTTTTCGCCGTTGGAGTGTTTATTGTTATTGGGAACAGAGGATTCGCTTGATGGCTTAGTGGGATCGGAAGGATCAGTAGGATCTTCAGAAGCCTGAGAAGTAGCGCTTCCGGAGATAGAAGTGATAGTGATACTGCTCTTGCTTTCGCCGGCATAGTAGTTTCTGAACTCGAACTCGCCGGGATACTGGGCTGTAGAGGGATCAAACTTAACGTCTATCTTTGAGATATCGATAGAGATAGTGACCTCCTGACCTTCAACGCACTTAACATCAGTGCCGACAGCATCAACAGTGCCGCCCTTTGTGTCGATGAATGAACCGCTCTTTCCGTCAAGCTCATACCAGTACGGAGCGGTTTTAGTACCGATACCGAAGCCAAAGTTAAAGTTTCCGGTAAAATCAGGAGTAAAGGTTATGTTGATGAATTTGTCGGTAGATTTTACATAGTCAGCTGTGTAAAGTCTTTCAGCGTCGCCTACACCTACAGTAGCGACACTTGCGGTTTTTGCTGCTGAGTAGTCAACAGACGGTGCTACGCTTGCAGAAGCGATAACAGCAGCAGGTACAGCAGCGGCAGCCATTACAGCGCTCATAATGGCAGCAGTCAGCTTTTTTGAGATTGTGTTCTTCACGTTAATCATCCTCTCATAGAATTTTGGCATACTCCGAGGGGAAGCACACCTTTTTTAACTTTGCAAGAATATTATATCACCTTTGTACAGATTATTTGTTAACAAATTGTGAACTTTAGGTGATGATTGCCTGAAATAACAAATTTTTCACAAATAGTATGTTAATAGTGCAGATAATATTACTATTTGTATAACAGAAGCGTGCAGAAAGTCTGAGTGATCTTATATTCAGAGTTCTTCTGCTGAAAAAAATATTTCAGGCAATCTGTATCCTGTTCATATTGTAGCTTATTGAAGGGTTGAATTCAAGCGAATCATTATTGATATAGTTCAACCGGCTCTTGAACATCGTTACTGCTGGTTGAGCGTATCAACGGCTTGATTAAAAAAACGGCAGGAAAAAATCCTGCCGCAAAAAGATCATTCTGTTTTTTGAGTTGTTGTGGTTTCCACGTTATCCTCGTTTTCTGTCCGGTAAATTGAAACTGTGGACTTTGTCACAACCCATACATTATTGTATTTCGGACATGAGAAGGTGACATAGTAATTGAACTGATTTGTAGTAATATCAGCGTTCAGCAGGTTTACGTCTGCAATGATATCATCGGCAGTAAGCTGCTGGATAATCTCTTCCGGTCCGACAACAGCAATTGGCAGCTTCTGGGTCAGTACGGAGTATGAGTAGTTGCTGTCAGGTTTATTGCTAATGGTTATGCGGCTCTGGTCGAGGGTGATATCTGTTTTTGCGAGACCGCTGGTATCCAGTGAAACGGTGACTGCATCAACATCACTGACGTTGATATAATCGCTGTTTTCAAGCACACTGCTGAGAGTCAGGGTCTTGGAGAAATCAAGATCAAGGTCACTGAGCATGATTTTTCCGATATCAATAGTATCGGGTATTTCGGTCTGGCTGTTATTTGCCGCAAGCACGACAGAATCCACCGACATATTGAATTTCAGGCAGCTCTGATCAAAGTCTGCGGGAGCGTTGGCAATAGAAACTGTCAGTCCCACAGTTTTCTGTGTACGCACAGGGATGTTGATACTGAATTTGCTTGTACTGAGTTTCAGGTCGGACTGTCCGATTATAGAGCCGTCCTCAGTATAAAGGTTCAGTTCATCGCTGGTCAGTACATAAGATGAATCGAGAGTCAGGTTGGAATAGGAGACAGCCTCGCATTTAGCGATCTTGTCCAGCATTGCAGACGGACCGTATATCCTTACAACGCTGGGTTCGCAGGAGAATTCATCTTCATTGATAGCCTTGTCCTTGGCATAGCTGACGTTGGGGATCTTAGGTTTCACAGCAAATTCTCTTGTATCATACTTATCGAACACCACAGTTGCAGTTGCAGGGGAAATTGATTTGACCTCATAGTTTGAGCCATTGGTGCCTCTGACCTTAAT
>CAMNFW010000196.1 GCA_946537565.1 uncultured Ruminococcus sp.
AGGTTGTTTCCTGGTATGACAACGAGAATTCTTACACATCACAGATGGTAAGAACTATCAAGTTCTTCGCTGAGCTGGGCTGATCAATTACGGACAAGCATTAAAATCAAGGGAGATTCTTCGGGATCTCCCTTTTTTCAAGAACGACTATTCACTTTCGACCAGAGGTATTTGTATGAAGTATTTTTTTGGAGTTAATATTGATGAAGCCGACAATAATGCCTCCTATGACGGTGAGGTATTCCAGACACGCACACTCTCTCAGGATTCAGAAGACAAACTGAAATTTATGCACGATGAGTACAGCTCGTTTTCTAAACAAGCCTCTCTCCCACGAGGTCTTATTGTAATTGCTAAAACTTCAATATATATCGCCATGATGATGATCGCCGTTGGTATCATTGAGCTTTTCAGCAAAAAGGTCAGCACAGCTCTGCTTATAATAGGACTGTCACTGATTTTCTGGGCAATTTACTTCGGTATTGCCCACTATGCAAAAATACGTGCCGGAAATGTGGCTGCCTCTGAGGATTTTTCTCAGCACGTCCAGGACGCTGCCAACGCTGTATCAATTGCTATGGAAGAGCTGGGTATTCCTGAGGACAGCAAAAATATCGACTGTCTCGCCTGTCAGTATAAAATCGTTAAAGGTCAGTTCAGACCGCAGCTTATGGGCTTTATCAGTCATATAAACCTTAACCTCTCTGCTTATATCGACCATAACACCCTTTGCCTCTCTGATCTCCACACTGTATGGGAGATCCCTCTGAGCAATATAATTTCTGTTAAAAAAAGTACAAGAAAGACCTCTGCTGTTCTCCCAGAGTGGAACAAAGAAGAACCTGTCAACTCCGAAAAATACAAAAAATATAAGATCAGGCAAGGCTCTGAAGGCCATATCATCTGTTGGTATTCATCCGCTCTTATCCGCTCTGTTCACGGTGAATTTGAACTGTTTATCCCGGATTATGACGTTGATGAATTCTGCGCCCTGACAGGTGTTTCCATTGAAGAATAATAGAACTGGAGCAGCTTTATGAAAAAATTCATTCCTATTCTGTCCGCTCTCACATTGATTTTCACTGTGAATGCAAAGCCGGCTTTTTCTGCTGATAACGCCGATCTTAATGAGCTTGCAGCTTCTCTCGGAAGCGATACCGATGCTTTTCCCTTCGGCAATTATTACCATGACTTTAAATTTGAAGCAGATGATGAAACCTATGATCTGTATATCCGCAGCTCTTCTGCAATTGAAGCCACAACTGTATCACGGAATACTTTTGATGAAGTCATCTACAATGGAGTCTGCTTCGGTCATACTATCATGGAAATTCTCGCCCATAACGGCGTTTTCTCTGTCAGCGATATCCAGTCAGGCAAAGAATATCTTAAGGATATTGAATTCAACAGGAATATCGACAGATTAATAACCTGCTACCAGCTTTCACAGATAAGCACCCCCTATAAGGCTTATACTAATTATTACCGCTCTACACATAATAACAAGGATGAGAATATGGCCATTGTCATTGATACTGCCGAAAAAGCTCAGTCTGAAGGTCGGTATTTTCTCATCGACCTCAGCACATATTCTGCTTCCCACACTCTTGTGGGTATGGGGATCACTGACGGCTCATGGACTTTCAACGGTATTGAATATGATAAATGCCTTATAGCTATGGACTCCAATTCTATGGATTCTCACGGCTATTCCCTCGGTTTTGACCCGATGCGCTGTATTTATATGAACACCTCTTCATACAAATACTATATCCCTGCCACCAATACCTCTGAAATGAACATCATTCCGATCGACAACGATCAGCTTTTGAATTATTACGGCTGTCTCTCTCCTTCCTACAGTCCGGATACTGAGCTGCCCCATTTCTGTGCATACACTATGGCTGCTCTTTCAAAAGCTGATTATCCTGAAATCCCGCTCATCAATGAGGACGGTACCATTTTTACTCCTGATAACGCCGCTTCTCCTGAGCTTGTAAGCTCCGAAGAGTTTTATTTCAAAAACAGCGGCTCCTTCCCACTTGGTGAGAGCAGCGATTATTACCCGGTACATACTCTCATCTCTCAGGATATTTACGTCCACAGCATTGGCGCTCCTGCTATTACCTATTCCGGAAATAAGTATACCCTTCTCAGCCTTAAAGCTGATAATAGTTATAATTTTCAGATCAGGACCAATGATGACCCGGCTGCAGGTTTTTCACGGTATTTATGGGATATCTCCGGCTCCGCTGACGGAACTGTCACCGCTGATATCCAGACTGACGGCATCGTTGTCTCCGGAAGCAGCGGAATTTATGCTTCAATTTCTTCCCTCGGCATCACCCGTGACGAAAATGGAATGATCACTAATACTGCCGCTGAACCGCTGTGCGATGCTGTCACCTCTGACAGAGCTGTAAAGCTTTCTTTCAATGAAAACGATCAGCTCTGCTACAGCATTGATCTCGATGATAACGGCAGCTTTGAACATTTAGTTCAGCCGGGAGATGTGAACTTTGACGGGATAATTGACGCTTCAGATGCTTCACAGATCCTTGCAGGATATGCTATGCTTTCAACCGGCCAGCCGGTCCTTCTCAATCACTCTCTCAGTGACTATAACCAGGACGGAAGTATCAACGCTTCAGATGCTTCATCAGTTCTCGCTTACTATGCAAAAATGTCTACAAATAATTCTCCTCATACTGATACATGAGTTTTGCTGATGCTGGCTTATGCCTCATTTTTGGAGACAAAAAGCCGGCAGATCTCTCCGCCGGCTCTTTTTATGCTCATAGACTGTTCTTACTGCATCTTGTAAGAATCTATCATCTTCTTGACCATCTGTCCGCCGATGGAACCAGCTTCTCTTGAGGTCAGATCGCCGTTATAGCCCTGCTTAAGGTTGATGCCCAGCTCGCTGGCAGACTCCATCTTGAATCTCTCAAGAGCCTCTCTGCCCTTCTGTGTCATCTCACCCTTGTTGCTTCCGCTGTTGTTGCTGTTGTTACTGTTATTACTCATTGTTTTTCTCCTTAATTGTTTTTTTGATGCCGTGATAGTATTATTACTCCGGCTTAAAAAAATATTATAGGAAAATTCAGGCTAAGCTATTGGAATTTTTAAAATTATGTGTTATAATATAATATGTATGTACTATTATTGTTTTAAGGAGTTTTTATGAGAATAAGACATAAACCCTGGGCAAAGCCTGAATTGGAAGCCTGCCCGTTTTATATAAGTGAACCTCAGCTTCAAAAAGGCAAGTGGTATTCACTGTTCGATGAGCCAGAAAAACCTCTTTATGTTGAACTGGGCTGCGGAAAAGGCGGTTTCATCTCACAGGCTGCTCCAGCTCACCCGGAAATAAATTTCATCGCTATGGATATTAAAAACGAAATGCTCGTTCTCGCTAAACGTAAGCTCGAAGCCGCTTTCGCTGTGAAAAATGCCGCCCCCGATAACGTCAGAATAGCTATCCAGAATATCGAAAGACTCGATCTTGCCTGGGACGAAAATGACCGTGCAGATAGAATATATATCAATTTCTGCAACCCGTGGCCTAAGAAAAAACATAAAAAACGCCGCCTCACTCACACCCGTCAGCTGTTAAATTATAAAAAATTCCTGAAAGGTCAGCTTTGGTTCAAAACCGATGACGATGAACTTTTTGAAGAATCCTTTGAATATTTCGCTGAGGCTGGATTCAGGATCGTTTTCAGCACCCATGACCTGCACAGCGTCAAGGATATCGAAAACTTTGAAACTGAACATGAAAAAATGTTTACTGAGGAAGGCAAAAAAATCAAATTTCTGATAGCTGAGCCTGTCAGTGACTAAAGGAGAATATACTATGGAATATCAGAAGGATCTTGAAAAATTCTCTTTCGGATTCGGCAGCGATAAAGTCGCCGGTCTCGGTGATATGTCTGATGCTAAAATGATCGAGATCACAAAAAACAAAAACCCGGATAAAAAAGCTGTTATACTCAGTGCTGTGTCCGGTGCCGCTTCCCTGCTGTTCGCTGTAATGAAATATAACCGCAAACGCAAAAAAAAGGCGAAGGCTAAAGCTAAAGCTAATAAAAAAAAGCTTAATTCTTCATCTAAATCTTTGAAAAAATCAAAGTCCTGATATACTTATTAATTACTTTTAAATATCCAGAAAACAGAGGAGGTCTTTATGTCATCAATTCTTATCAAAAATATTCGTGCCGTTGACCTTAAAACTGATACGATCACTGATGTTTATATTAATGACGGCACGATCGAGCTGACGGAAAATAATATCCGTC
>CAMNFW010000197.1 GCA_946537565.1 uncultured Ruminococcus sp.
GCAAAAGGAAACGAATGATGTATTCCTCAGCGTTTGATTCTTTTTTAAACTTTATTGCTTCGGGGTTAATATCATCTCTGACAGATGCCACACGAGATTTAATTTCCCGCCATTCATTGGAAGCAGCGTTATTCTTTTTCTTTTTCAGAAGATTGTCGATGTGACTTTTCAAGATATCGGGAGAAATATCACACTTTCTTGCGGTGCGTGAGATGTATACCTCACGTTCCAGAGCTGATTCGATCCCGGCGAGAACTTTAGCAGCACGTTTAAGCAGTTCCACACGTCCGGCTTCAGTGTTAAGGTCAAGATCAGCTTCACAGCGGTCGAGCATGAAGTTATTGGCATCATCAGAATTTTCGATAAGTCTGCGGAATCTGTCTGCACCGAATTTTTTGATATACTCATCTGGGTCTTTAGCGCCATCCATATGCAGGATCCTTGTACGCAGACCCACATCGGAGAAGTGGTTGATAGCCTTCTGAGTAGCGTTCTGACCGGCGAAATCGCTGTCGTAGGAGATAATAACTTCATCAGAATAGTGGCTGATGAGCCTTGCCTGGTTAGGTGTTATTGCTGTGCCGAGAGTGGCGACCACGTTGCTGAAGCCAGCCTGATTAACTGCGATAACGTCCATATAGCCTTCACAGAGTATCAGCTTTTTTGTGTCAGCATTTTTAGCGAAATTCATGGAGAAGAGATTGCTTCCCTTGTCGAAAACGGGAGTTGCGCCGGTATTGAGATATTTAGGTTTTGAATCGTCGAGAACTCTTCCTCCGAAGCCGATGACATTGCCTCTCAGGTCAACTATCGGGAACATTACACGGTTGCGGAATATATCGAAGAGTCTGCCGTTTTTAGAGCGTGAACCGAGCCAGGCGTCAATTATTTCGTCTTCGGAATAGCCTTTTGAAAGGAGCATGGAGGTAAGTTCAGTCCATGAATCAGAGGAATAGCCGAGACCGTATTTTTTTATAGTCTGAGGGGTAAGCTGACGGGAAAGGAAATAATCTCGTCCGGCACTGCTTTTGCCTTTGATCATGTTAAGATAGAAGAAATTAGCAGCCAGCCGGTTCATTTCATAAATTCTTGTCCGGCGCTGAGCAAGATGAGAATTTTTTCCTTTATACTCCGGGACTTCAATGCCTGAGCGCTGAGCAAGAAGCTTTACAGCCTCAGTGAAGTCCAGATTCTCGATCTTCATGGTAAAGGTTATAACATCACCTCCGGCACCGCAGCCGAAGCAGTAGAAGCTTTGAGTATCGGTAAAGACCGTGCAGGACGGAGTTTTTTCCGAGTGGAACGGGCAGGAGCAGACATAGTTTCGCCCTCTTTTTTTTAGCTGGACGTAGGAACTCATAACGGTGTCGATAGGGTTGGCATTTCTTAGTGTATAGAGGAATTCGTCATTACTTGCCATATTGTCCTCACTTCCAGAATTTCGGCACAAAAAGCTCAGAGTAAAGGTCAACGGCATAACCGTCGCTCATACCTGAAATATAATCGCATACAGCCCGGTCAACATCAGTTTCCTCAGCTATTTTTCTGTATTCCTCCGGCAGCTTTGATGAATTGTCCCTGAAATACTGATAAAGCTTCCGCACCAGTTGTTCAGCCTTTTCCTCTTCACTTTTAGCGGCAGGATTGGTGTATACAGACTGGAACATAAAGGCTTTCAGGTCATCATGAGCCTTGCGTATATCCGGGGTAAAATCTATTTCATAAGCACCGTGTTGTATAACGGAAGCAACGAGGGTGGTAATTCTTTTAGTTTTAGAATTTCCGAGAACCTTAACGCAGTCAGGCGGAAGGGAATCCGGAGAGAGAATACCGGCTCTGATAGAATCCTCGATATCGTGATTGATATAGGCAATAGTATCAGCAAGACGGACGACACAGCCTTCTCTTGTGTCGGCGGTCATATTTGTATGGCATTCGATGCCGTTTTTTACTGCATAGGTAAGGTTAAGGCCCTTTCCGTTTTTCTCCAGTTTTTCCACGACTCTCACGCTTTGAAGGTAATGCTTGAAGCCGTGGGGACAGATATCATTCAGCACCGCCTCACCGCAGTGTCCGAAAGGGGAATGTCCAAGATCATGTCCCAGTGCAATAGCCTCAGTGAGGTCTTCATTAAGTCTCATGCCACGGGAGATAGTTCTTGCTATCTGAGCAACTTCGAGGGTATGGGTAAGTCTTGTGCGGTAGTGATCTCCCACAGGAGAAAGAAATACCTGAGTTTTTCTTTTAAGTCTGCGGAACGAATTACAATGGAGAATGCGGTCACGGTCACGCTGAAATTCAGTGCGGAAGTCGCATTTATCTTCTCTTCGCTCACGTTTTGTGAATTTTTCGTCAATACTTGTGCAGGCAAAGTGACTTAGAATGCCGACTTCTGTTATTTCCAGCTGTTCACGGATAGTCACGTTATATCACCCCATTTTATAATAATTTCAGCTTACATTATTTTATACTCAAAAAAAAGAAAAAACCCTTTTTTTATTTCTGATTTTTTCAAAAAATTTTGAAATACCACTGAAAAGACAGGCTTTTACGCTGAAATGTCAAAACATACCCTCAGATCACAACTAAAGTAATGCAATTTTTGTGACAAGTAAACAAATTTAAATATAAGCCTGGGAATTGTTGTTACAGAAAGAATTCTTCTGCATTGCTGTAGACAATCTGATCTGCATAATCCTGCGGGACATTCTGATACAGCCAGTTGATACCTTCTTCGAGCATAGGCGGTCTGTGAGAGGTGCGGTGAGCATCTGAGCCTATGAAGTGAACCAGCTGACGCTGCACAAGATCATGAGCTTTTGTTATAATGAAAGGGTTGTGATCCAGGAATAAGCTGTAGGCATTTACCTGAATCTGGCAGCCACGGCTTACGATATCCTCCATATCAGCGATTGACTCAGCAAAATGATGATATCTTTCAGCATGGGCGATGACCACCTGCAAGCCCTCGGCTATAAGCTTATTAACGACTGAAAGATTGACTTCAAGAGGTGCATGAACGCTAAGCTCGATCAAAGCTTTCTCTGAATTTCCGAGGAAATGAAGTCTGCCGTTCTTTAGCATATTTATAACAGTATTCTCTTCGCCGGCGTGAACCCTTATCTCAGTGCCGGTGCAGACTTGTAAGCCGGGAAATTCTTCATCAACAAGCTGTTTTAGCTTTGCGAACTGAATATCGTATTTCTCCTGAGAGTATAATGCGTTGCCGTGAGAGGTGCAGGCTATCCTTGTAACGCCCTGAGAGCAGGAGATTTTAAGCAGCTCACGGGTCATATCACGGTCAGTTGAACCGTCGTCAACGTCCCAGACACAGTGCATATGGATATCGGATATTCTGTGTATACTCATAGTATTCCTCCCTACAGGTCATTCTTTGGCTATGGGAAGCACAGAGGAAAAATCCTCATAAAGCTCGCCGCAGTCTTCAATAATAGCATTGCCGTTAGTAATTTCGGTCAGTTCATTTTTGAGGGCATCAGCTTTTTCTGAAAGAACGAGTATTTCCAGTAAAACATCGCTTCCGAAATCTGAGCTGACAGTGATCGTATTGAAAGACGGAAGCACATAGGAGACTTTTCCGTACATACCATAGTCGGTGCTGATTTTAAGCCGCCGGCAAAGGCACATATTCATTATTTCGGCTTCATCGCAGGCGAGGGAAGCGGCATGGGAGTAAGCTCTTACGAGACCGCCGCCGCCCAGCAGTATTCCGCCGAAATAACGGGTGACAACAACGCACACATCAGTGAGTCCACGTTTTTGCAGAACGTCCAGCACCGGAACACCGGCAGTACCCTGGGGTTCGCCGTCATCGGAATAACGGGAAATATTATCCTGACGGAGGATATAGGCATATACATTATGTTTAGCCTTGCGGTGCAAAGCCTTTATGCTGTTGACGAAATCTACAGCCTGATCGTTGGTTTTGACAGGGGCGATATAGCCGATAAATTCTGAACGCTTTTCGATAAATGAAGCCTTTGCGGGCGTAGATATAGTTAAATAATTCATATATATTTCCTTGAAGGGCGTAATTTCAGAAGAAAAAAGCCGCTCGGAAATGAGCGGCTTATTGATTACTTGTCTAAATTGAAACGTCTCTTGAATCTGTCAACACGTCCGCCTGTATCAACAAGCTTCTGCTTTCCGGTGTAGAACGGATGGCACTTTGAGCAGATTTCAACCTTGATGTTTTCCTTAGTAGACATAGTCTCGATCACGTTAC
>CAMNFW010000198.1 GCA_946537565.1 uncultured Ruminococcus sp.
CTCACTGCACAGCATCTCTGCCAGCCTGTCATAATTGCTGTTCAGCTGCTGACGGTCTCTCGTCATCAAAAAGTCAAGATATATTATCCTCTTGCCGGATATTTCACAAATATTTCTGACTATGTCCAGCGCAAGTGTATTCTCACCTTTTGTTCTTGGAACTGCTATGACCTTGCAGCTGTTTATAAGCCGTACCGCTTTTAATGTAAGCAGCTCAGGGGCGCCGCTGCCCACACTTATTCCGTACAGGATCCCCATGTTATTCTTGCTCCTTAAGCTTTTTCGTGAAGAGGATAAGCTGATCCATATCCATTGCTTCTATCCTGACTGTTTCAGAAATTGACAACTCCCTGAGAATGCTCTGTGTTACGCTTTTTTCAATTCCCATAAGTGAGCTGAGTGCATTTGACAATGTCTTTCTTCGCTGTGAAAATCCAGACCGTACTATGCGGAAAAACAGCTTCTCAGTTTCCTCGTCCAGCAGCGGCTCTTTGTTAAGATCAATACGAATTACCGCCGAATCTACATTCGGTGAGGGAATAAAGCTTCCCCTGGAAACATCAAAAAGCTTTCGGGCGGTTCCGTGATAGCTGACACCTGCTGTTATTGCGCCTGCTTCTCTCGTTCCCACCTTTGCACATAGTCTCTGCGCCGCTTCTTTCTGAACCATTACCGTTATTGATTCTATCGGCAGACGGCTCTCCAGCAAAAGCATAAGCACAGGCGATGTTATATAATAAGGCAGATTTGCACAGACCGCTGTCCGCAGTCCCGGAAATTCCTCTTCGATAATTCGCCTCAGATCACACTTCATTACGTCTGCATTTATGATATGAATATTTTCCATGCCTGCAAGTGTTTCATCAAGTATAGGCAAAAGTCCCTTGTCTATCTCAACGGCTGCGACCTTGTCCGCCCGCAGTGCCAGTTCTTTTGTCAGAACTCCTATGCCTGTTCCTATTTCAAGTATTCCAAAGCCTTCGCCGGCATTTCCCATTTCCGCTATTTTCGGACATATTGAAGGGTCAATTATAAAATTCTGCCCCAGTTTTTTTGAAAAGCTGAAACCGTGTCTCGAAAGTATATCCTTTACGGTCGATATATTTGTAAGCTCCATATTTTTCCCTTAAACCTTGTGACGCTGTTTTTCTGAAAATTCACTCTGCTTTGCATCATTCAGCTTGTTCATATCATTTACAAGATAATCAGCTGAACGGTATGCGTGCTGAAAATCCATGTCGCTGAAATAAAACTTCAGATCAACATATTCTCCGTCTATGATTATATCCATCTGACTTATCTGCCGTCCGGGGTGTTTCTGACCGGCATATTTGATGTATTCATCTATTTCTCTGCGCTCCATTTCGCCGCCTATAATGTTTATCTTCATTCTTTCACGCTCCTTAGCCTTTTTATCACTTCTTCCGCACACTTCATGCCGTCAACCGCTGCCGACACTATCCCTCCGGCAAATCCTGCGCCTTCTCCGCATGGAAACAGTCCTGACAATGACACCGACTGGTACTCCGAATTTCTGTCAATTCTTACCGGTGAGCTGCTTCTGCTCTCAATGCCTGTAAGTACGGCTTCCGGGGAATCAAAGCCTTCTATCTTCTTTCCCATTTCCTTTATTCCCTCTCTCAGGGCACTGCACATAAATTCAGGCAGATATTGGTCAGGTGAAGCAAATTTAGTGCCGGGTCTGTAGCTGGGTTTTACCTTGCCAAATCCAGTGCTTTCTTCATGTTTCAGAAAATCTCCTGAAAGAATGACCGGTGCGCTGTAATCTGAACCGCCGGCTGCAAACGCTCTGCTCTCCAGCTCTCGCTGTAAATACATTCCTGCAAGTGGATGACTGCTGCCAAAGTCACTGGTGTTTATATTTACAAGCAATGCACTGTTTGAATTTTCGGCATCTCTTGCAAAACAGCTCATTCCGTTTACCGCAAGCCGGTTTTCCTCAGAGGCTGCTGCCATTACATATCCTCCCGGACACATACAAAATGTATACACTGCCCGTCCGTCCGGAAGATGCACCGCAAGCTTATAATCAGCCGCTTTCAGTGCCGGGTGTCCGGCAAAAGCCCCGTACATTGCCTTGTCAATATCCTTACGCAGATGCTCTATCCTGACACCTGCCGCAAAGCTCTTCTGACTAAGTGATATGCCATTTTCATAAAGCAGTTCAAATACATCTCTTGCGCTGTGACCGCAGGCAAGTATTACATTTCCGGTTTTTATACTATGCTCCCTGCCGTTTTGAATATAGCTGACAGCTGCGATTTTACCGTTTTCGCTTTCATAGCCGCAGAATTTTGCACCAAAATGTATTGTGCCGCCAAGAGCCTTCACTCTCTCCCTCAGATTCTTCACCGCAATACGAAGCTTGTCCGTTCCGATATGTGGTTTTGCAAGATAGAGAATTTCTTCCGGCGCTCCGAATTCTGCCAGCCTTTCCATTACAAAGCGTATACGTCTGTCTTTTATTCCGGTTGTTAGTTTTCCGTCAGAAAATGTTCCGGCTCCGCCTTCACCAAACTGCACGTTGCTTTCAGTGTTCAGCTTTCCGGTGCGTCTGAATTCCTCAACATGAGCTGTACGGCTGTCCACGTCCTCGCCCCGTTCAAGAATTATCGGTCTTGCCCCGGACAGCGCCAGTACCAGCGCTGCAAACATTCCTGCCGGTCCAAATCCAATTATTACCGGCCTTTCACATTCTATATCTGCATACGGGATTTCATAGCTGTAAGCTTCTGCCGGTACAGCGTTTTTTATGATTTTCAGAAGCTTGTCTTCATTCGACGCTGTGATATCCAATGACACAGAAAAATGCACATCTGATTTTTTTCTTGCATCAACTGACAGCTTTGCCAGCTTTACGCTTTTCAGCTGTCCAGGCTTTATACCAAGCTTTTTTGTGCAGATCCTTTCAAGCTGGTTAAAATCAGTATCCAGCGGCAGTCTTATATTACTTACTCTGATCATTTTTTCCGCCTTTCAGTGACTCACCGCAGCGCATTCCTGCCAGCATTCCTGATGACCAGGCAAATTGCAGATTATATCCTCCGCAGTCTCCTGCCGTGTCAAGTATCTCTCCGCAGAAATACATTCCCCTGTGTAGCTTTGACTGAAGCTCATCATCAATACAGCTGCTTTCTATGCCGCCCATTGTGACCTGTGCATTCTGCCAGCCTGAACAGCCTATCACATTGATCTCCAGCGATTTTATCAGCTCAGCTGCCTTCGCTGTTTCATTGCCGGTCAGCTGTGAAATTGTCCTTGCATTTTTATCTGCTGATGCTTTCTTCATGATGTATACCGCAAGATTCCGCACAAATAAACCTGTCAGCAATTCCTCTGCCGGAAGGTCACGGCGCTGTTTTTTTATTATATTCAGATATTCTGTCAGCTCAGCTTTTTCAGCCTCCGGATACAGATCCATTCTCAGCTTCAATCTGCCCTCATACCTCTGATACAGATACGCAAGATTGAATACACATATCCCGGAAATATTATTTTCGTTGAACTGTAATTCGCCATTCTCCGTCCGCAGTATTTTGCCGCCGGATACAGCTGAAACAGTGCCCTTAACTCTTACTCCCTTTAAGCCTTTAACATCTTCCGGCGAAACCTTCAACGGTGCTACTGCCGGACATATTTTTCCAGCTGTGTATCCCATTTCCTTTAGCACACGAAGCATACTTCCGTCTGTTCCAAAGGAAGGTCCTGCATAACCTCCGGCAGCTACTATTACTTTTCGGCATCTTATTTCTTCATCTTTCGCTGAAAGTATGAAACCGCCTTTTACCGGCTTTATCGCTCTGATCTCACAGTCACAGCGTTCTTCGACTCCAAGCCTTTTGAGCTTTAAACGCAGTGCACTGAGAACTGTTGCTGAACTGTTGCTCCTGGGATAAACACCGCCTGTTCTGCCTTCACTGCCCAATGTACATATAACTCCAAGCTCATCAGTGAAGTATTTTTTGTAATCCGGCATAGAACATATTATCCTCATTGCATCAACAGTGCCGTGATAATGCTGGTCTGAAAGATCAATATTGCTTAAATTGCATTTTCCGTTTCCGGCTGCTATTATCTTTTTTCCGGTTCTTTGCAGTTTTTCGGCAATCATTATCTTTGCCTCCGGTGCATATTTTTTTGCGTAAATTGCAGCTGTTAACCCGGATGCTCCGCCTCCTATAACTACTATATCCGTCATCTGATCTTACCCTCACT
>CAMNFW010000199.1 GCA_946537565.1 uncultured Ruminococcus sp.
ATCTTACACAAAAATTCGGCATTCCCCGTCAGAGCGGACGGGTTCCGGAGCTGACCGGAAAAATAGTATTTCTCCCGGAATTTCGGTGTGAAGAGGCTATTCGTGGAATTGAAAACTATTCTCACCTCTGGCTGATCTTTGATTTTTCAATGTCTCACCGGCAAAAATGGTCACCCACAGTTCGTCCCCCAAGACTTGGCGGAAACCAGCGTGTTGGAGTTTTTGCTACCCGCTCCCCTTTCAGACCAAATCCTATCGGTCTTTCCTGCGTTAAACTGGTAAAGGCTGAGAAGACTTCCTCTGACGGTACAGTCCTTATAGTCTCAGGTGTGGATATCCTCAATGATACTCCTATCCTCGATATAAAGCCTTATATCCCCTACGCTGACTGTCACCCGGAAGCTCTCGGCAGCTTTGCTGAACAGGAAAAGGATCACTGCCTTGACGTTGACTTTCCTCAGAAACTGCTAAGCCTTATCCCTGCTGACAAGCAGCAGGCGGTCATCGGCTGTCTCGCTGATGACCCAAGACCTTCATATCAGGACGATGAACGGGAATACAGTATGAGATTTGCTGATTTTGATATTCATTTCCGTGTCAGCGGCAATAAACTCTCTGTTCATGGTGTAGATTTTCTCTGATATCTTTGTGCAATTTCTACAACTATATAACTATGCACAAAATATTATTGTAAATTATTATAAATATTCCTTTTTCACGCATCATTTTACACTTATTCTGCCACTTATTCTGCAAAGACCTATTTCAGGAAAGAAGATGAGACTATGAAAAGAATACTTACCGCTGTCATCGCTTCTGCTCTCTCACTGTTCACATTTGCCGGCTGTTCGTTTTCACATCCAAAACCACCTGTTGATTCCACTCCCACAGACCCTTCCCTGGAAGCTGTCTATTCACAGTTAAGTGAAGCAAAAACAGCTTTTGATATCTCACAGCTTATGACTGCTGCATCTGATTCTGTGATATACACCGAAACTGACGATACACAGCCTTTTATGTTGTATTTCGATGTGCTTCTGTCATCTTTCCGCAGCTTCATCATCACTGAACACAATGGTGATAAATACCTTATATTCCGGTACAATTATTCCGCCTACGGCTCTGTTCTTACTGAGCTGAATTCCTTCGAGAAGAAAATGAACGGTGATACTCTGGAGCTTAAAGCCGATATTACTACAGAACAAACCGAACAAATGGGCTGCGAACCGCTGGAGTCAAATGTAAACTGTATTCTCCGGCTCGATAATGATATTTCCGGTCTTATTATTGACGGGCACGATTATACACCTTACAGCGGCGGTACATTATATATTGGTGATAAGGTCGGTGTTCTCGACAAAGACCTGAACATTACCGTTCCCGTTGAATACGATATGATACGAAAAATTACCGGGCTGCCGGATAATAAAGTCCTCTATCACACCTACAAGGACGGCTGCGGCGGCGGTATCCTCGACGAAAACTACAACACTCTCCTTCCGCCGGAATTTGGCAATATCTTCTATATCAATGATAACAAGTTCATCGTCATGAAACAGGACAGCAGCGTTGATACTAACTACTACATTCTCAGCACCGACCGCCACGGAAACCCCACAAGCAGCTTTACAGAAGGATTTATCGACGGAAGTGAAACTTTTTTCAACTATGCTGAACAGGTGATTTTTGGTGTCAGGGACGGAAACAGATTTAAATACGGTGTCATTGACTCCGACCTGAATATAATTATAGAGCCGGTTTATGATCATATCTCTACGTTTGAAAAAACTGCTCCCACCCAGTTTTATGTTGTTGAGGACAGCCACGAAAATTTTGCTGTTTTCGATAGCTTCGGCACTCAGAAAACTAAATTTGAAGCCTCCTCGGTTTACGATGTCCAGACCGCTTACAATGAATCCCTGAGAGGTCAGAGCTATAAATAAATCTAAGCCTGCACAGAGCTTTTCTCTGTACAGGCTTATTTTTTAATCTTCATCAGTTTCCGGTGCAGCTTTTTCCTTCGCTGCATTTTCATCATCAGCCAGCTTTTCAGCCTCCGCCAACTCCTTGTTGTGGGTCTTGTTTTTTATCCAGGGCAGAAATTTTTCAAAATAAAGTATTACAAGAACTGCTGAGACCGGTATTGCCAGAAATATTCCCAGCCAGCCAAACATTTTTCCGCCCAGGATTATCGCAATTAATGACACAACCGGCGATAGTCCCAGTGAACTGCTGAACAGTCTCGGCTTTATCACATAGGCATCTATGGTCTGGAGTATTATTGTGAATATCAGGAAAACCAGCGCATCTGTCGGGTTTGTAAGCACAAGGAACAGTCCGCCCAATACTGCTCCGACAAGCGGACCGAAGGTAGGAAGGAGATTTGTAACACCTACTATAACCGATATCAGCGAAACATTATCCATACCCATTATCATCATGAAAATGCAGTTTGATACACCGATCACCAGTCCGTCCAGAAGATTGCAGCCGAGATACTGTATGAATATCTCATGACAGCGTTTAAAGAAGCTGTTGTGTCTTTCAAACTGTTCCTTGCCCATAACTGAGCCTCTGAACTGCTGAATAAAGCCTATAACACTCTGCTTTCCAGTCATAAGATAGATAGCAATAATAAAACCTATGACGATATTTATCACTGTCGAGCCAACCGAATTGACCTTATCGAGTACGCTTGTAAGGTTGTCCTTAAGGTTATTCAGAACAGTATCCAGAGCGTTATTGATGTAACTGTCAAATTTACCGGTATCCAGCTTGATTCCATGATCTGAACGGTTGAGCTTCTCAATAAGGGATTTCAGGTTTCCGTAATAATTGTCATAATTTGAGAGTATTCCTGTGATGCTGTTTACCAGCGACGGAACTACCATCATTACTATCGCTGCTGCCCCAAGAAGCACAAGTATTACAGACAGGACGACTGAAATGTTTCTGCGTGCGTGTTCATTTTTTACCTTGAAAAAAACTCTCCGTTCAAAAAATCTCGGCAGCGGATCGATCATATATGCCAACGCAAAGCCTATTACCACCGGTGTCAGCATCTGCCACAGCGATGAAAACCATTCCAGTATAGGTGTAACGTTGGAAAGCAGCATATACAGAACTACTGCCGAACAGGTCGCAAAAGTATACGCTGCCCATTTTTTTTCTAAAAAATTATTCATATTATTTCAGTCCTTGATCTTTAAATGTAAACTGCTTTATTCTTTTTCATCTTTAATTATACCCCCATCATCACTTTACGTCAAGTATTTTTTTCCTTTTTATTCTATTTTATTCATTATTCAACAAAAAATATTCAGAAAGCTATGTTTTATTATTTAACTTCTTTGCTTTCCCTTGACAAAAAATCGCATATATGGTATAATTATTAAAAATGGTATGGTTACATCAATTTACAGCATTGATCCGCCAGCTGACTTTAGTATTTTCCCACATCAGCTGATTAACAGGTGATTCCGCCGCTGCTTCTGGGATATGCAGCGGTATTTTTTATCGAAAAGAGGAATGATTGAAATGAAGATCATCAATGTTAAAACAAGCTCGCCTTATGACGTTATTATTGAACGTGGAAGTCTCGACAGATGCGGAGAGCTGATCTCCGGTGTTATTTCTTCAAAAAAAACCGTTGTCATTACTGATGATAACGTCGGCAGTCTTTACAGCAGCAGAGTTTTATCTTCACTTCAACGCTCCGGCATTCGTGCTGATGTCTTTTCTTTCCCCAGCGGTGAGGCTTCTAAGAATCTTGATACCCTCAGCAGTATTTTTGATTTTCTCTGTGACCATGAGATCTCCCGAACCGATTTTATCATTGCTCTCGGCGGCGGAGTTGTCGGCGATATCACTGGTTTTGCCGCTGCCTGTTATTTAAGAGACATACCCTTTGTTCAGATCCCGACTTCCCTTTTAGCTCAGGTCGATTCATCTGTGGGCGGTAAAACTGCTGTCGATATCCCCGGCGGAAAAAACCTTGTGGGCGCTTTCAAACAGCCTGCCCTCGTCATCTGTGACAGCGATACCCTCAGCACTCTCCCCGAACAGGAACTTGCCTGCGGTATGGCTGAGTGCATAAAATATGGAATGATCCGTGACAAGGCACTTTTTGAGCTTATTGAATCTCACGATCTGAGCAGTATAGATCAGGTAATGGACGATCTTGTCTATGCCTGCATTGATATTAAACGTGAAGTTGTTGAACACG
>CAMNFW010000200.1 GCA_946537565.1 uncultured Ruminococcus sp.
TTTCAGTCACAGTTGGATATACCGGCTCACGCACATATATGCTGGATTTTATCTTATCAAATATGCCCTTGCCGATTCCCGGAACAAGCGTGATCTCTTCGATATTACTAAAACCATCATTTTCCTCCCGGAAGCTGACAATATTCTCCGCCAGCTTCTCGCCGATTCCTTCAAGCTGTTTAAATTCATCAACTCCTGCTTCATTTATATCAAGATATACGATCTCTGTTGTTTCAGCAGCAGTCAATGATGATGAAGCAGGTTCATCTGCATAAGATCTCTCGGTGATCACGATATCTTTCTTGCTGGAAGTGTCAATATTGAAGGCAAGGAGCAGTAAAACAACAGAGGCAGCTGAAAGTACAAGCATAAACGTGTAAAATTTCCTGCTCATATTTTCACCGCCTCTGTTTTAATATCAGTGCAAAACCAATAATATTATCTTTGAACAATAATATTTATAATGTGTATTCTCATACAGCTCAGAAATAGATCATTTCAACTCTGCTATTGTAACTCCGTCCTCTCCCTCGCCGAAAACTCCCAGGCGGAAATTTTTAACTGAGGGGTGATTTTTAAGTCTCTGGTGAACTGCTTTTCTGAGCAGTCCGGTGCCTTTTCCGTGTATGATCGTTATTGTTGATATATTTGACATAACAGCCTGATCAATGAATGCGTCCAGCTGATATACACCGTCGTCACAGGCGCAGCCACGGATATCCAGCTCCATTTTTCCACGCCGCTCGGCTTTTACACCGACCTTTCCCATTTTTACAGGCTTTTTCTGCTTTTGTACAGGCTTAGGCGCTTCCTCCAGTCTCAGCCTGGATATATTCATCTTCGTCTTCATTACACCCATCTGGACATATACAAAGTCGCTGCCGTCAGGTTCACCGGAAATAATTCCCTTGCGGTGAAGGTCAACAACATATACCGTATCTCCACGGCGAAGCTTTCTTGGCAGAACATAATCTTCATTATTATCAGATTCTGCAACCGGATTCGCTGCATCATACCTTTTATTGAAGCTCTGCCTTGTCTTTGACTTCATTGCAGATACATCTCTGGAAAAGCTCTTTTTCTCCTTTTCCTTGCGAAGCTGATCAAGCTCATCAAGCAGCCTGTTGGATTCAGCCTTTGTTGCCTCGATTATGCTCATCGCCTGTATACGAGCCTTTTCAAGCTCATCTGCCTTGACACGCTCTATCTCTTCATGAGCTTTTTCAAGTGCAGCTTCATGCTCTTTAGCTTCTCGTCTCAGACGCTCAGCCTCTTCACGCTCATTCTCAAGCTCCGAACGTACAGCTTCAAGCTTTCCGATAACATCTTCCAGTCTGCTGTTTGAATCGCTGACCCTTGACTTTGCTTCCTCAATTATATCAGACGGCATTCCCAGACTTTCCGATATCGCAAATGCGTTTGATCTTCCGGGAGAACCAACTATCAGCCTGTAGGTAGGTCTGAGGGTGGCTATATCAAATTCACAGGAGGCATTTTCTACCTCCGGACTGTCTATGGCAAATACTTTAAGCTCCTGATAATGGGTCGTGACCATGAGCTTCGCACCGGCGGACATCAGCTTCTTTATAACCGCTACTGCCAATGCTGCTCCTTCCACCGGATCCGTTCCGGACCCCAGCTCGTCCAGCAGAACAAGTGAGCTTTCGTCTGCTGTATTCAATATCTCAATGACATTGTTAGTGTGGGCTGAAAATGTGGAAAGATTCTGCTCGATGCTCTGGCTGTCACCGATATCAACAAGGATATGATCAAATACCGAAATGCTGCTTCCATCTGAAACCGGTATCAGCAAGCCGCACATGGTCATAGCTGCTAAAAGTCCTGCGGTCTTAAGAGATACAGTTTTACCGCCGGTATTTGGTCCGGTTATGATAAGCGCCTGATAGCTGCTGCCAATATCAAGATCAACCGGAACTGCCTTCTTTCTGTCAAGCAATGGGTGACGTGCCTTTTTAAGTGATATTCTGCCGTCATCAGTTATTTCCGGCATACAGCAGTGAAGCTTAGCTGCAAGATTTGACTTTGCAAAATATAGATTAAGCTCTGCACAGACCTTGTAATTCTCACAAAGCGCATCTGAATAATCTCCGCAGTCACGGCACAGCTCACGGATTATTCTTTCGATCTCCTCCTGCTCCTTGCCTTCAAGTATACGGATGTCATTATTAGCCTCAACTATTGCCATCGGCTCAATGAAAATGGTCTGTCCGGTGGCAGATGTGTCATGTACAAGTCCGCTTATCTGACCACGGTATTCAGTTTTCACAGGAAGAACGAATCGTCCGTCCCTTATAGTAACAGTGCTTTCCTGGAGATACTGCTGAGTGGTTTTATTCCTGATCATCTTATCAAGAGTTTCTCTCAGCTGCATTCCTGCACGGTTGATCTTGCGTCTTATTGCTGCAAGCTCAGGACTCGCAGCGTCTGATATCTCTGTCTCTGAGATGATCGACCGCTCCAGCTTTTCCAGGAGCCAGTCATTGGGAGCCAGCCTTGAAAATAAATAGCTTAGCTCTGTTTCTACATTTTCACAGCTGCTGTACCACCGTGCCAGGTCTCTGATCTGCCGGAGCATTGCTGCTATATCCATAAGATCACGCAGAGATATCACTGCACCTGATCTTGCACGGGCAGCTGCGTTTGATATGTCCTTGAAAGCGGTAAACGGCGGAGTTCCAAACTGTATAGAAAGTGAAAGAGCCTGATTGGTCTTCAGGTTTTCATAACGCACACGCTCCAGGTCACTGTCCGGACGGACCGCAAGAGCCATGCGCTTTGTCTCTTCATTTGAGGCAAGCTCCGCAAGCATTTCCAGTATCTTATCAAGTTCAAGTTTTTTCAGATATTTATCCATATAAAAATTCCTATTTATTATGTTATTGAAGGCATCGGAACTGAAAGTATTTATAATATCGAGCGGTAAAACTCCAATGTGCCGAAGCTCCGCCCAAGATGCTCTAAAAGATACCTCTCTGTAATTGCAGATAGGCTCTTCAGTGAATTGTCCGACAGCCTGAAATTGTAAAGCTTGCTGAAATCAGAAAGAACAATGTGCCTTATTGCTGTCAGTACAGACAGATCTATAAGCCTGCTGTTCTGAGTTTCTGCACCGGCACACTCTTCGCAGCAGAAGCTGCCGTTCTCATAGAAGAAATAAGCCTTTGACGGCTCATATTTTCCGCATACTCGGCATATGACTATATCTGGCATAAAGCCTATCTCAGACATCAGCCTCATTTCAAAAATACTTTTCAGCATCTCTTCACTGCGGCTGCCTTTTTCAAGATAGTAAAGTGTATTCAGCATCAGGCGAAGTATATCTCCGCTGCTGGTATTCTCTTCAATGCAGTATTTAAGTATTTCAGCAAAATATGAAGCCAGCGAGAATTTTGTGATCGAGTCTCTCAGCCCATAAAAAATATGTATCGGCTCAGCACTGTTCAGTATGAGTTTATCTTTTCTGCTGTCGAAGCAGAATTTTGAATATGCAAATAGCTGTGTGGAGCTGCCGCTGCTGCCGTTGATCTTTCGTGCGCCTTTGACGGACAGCTCCAGAAGACCTGATTCTTTAGTCAATATATCAATAAACTTATCTTGTTCGCCGTATGCACGTTCCCTCAGAACGATACCCTCTGCTGTTATCATAGTCAAATCCCTTGTATTCAGCGTAGGCAATATAATCCAAAATATTGCCTGTATTCACAAATCTATCCCATAATTCTTCTCTGTCCATAATATCACCTCTGAGTATACTATTCCACCCCAAAGGCTTTATATTAATGGAACTTAATGCCTGTCATTCCTCAGACAGACCAAAGCTGCGGATAAGTCCTTCTCTGTTGCGCCAGTCCTCCTTGACCTTCACCCAGCACTTGAGATTTACCTTTATCTGGAAAAAATCCTCCAGCTCTATTCTTGCAGCAGTTGAAGCCTTTTTAAGCATCGCTCCGCCCTTGCCTATGATTATGCCTTTATGAGAATCCCGCTCGCAGTAGATAACTGCCGATATATCGAGAATATCCTTATCCTCACGCTCTTTCATTTCCTCTACGCCAACTGCAATGCCATGAGGCACTTCTTCTTTAAGAAGCTCCAGAAGCTTCTCCCGTATCATTTCTGCTGCAAGGACTTTCTCCGGCTGGTCTGTTATCATATCATCGG
>CAMNFW010000201.1 GCA_946537565.1 uncultured Ruminococcus sp.
GCACTGATTATATCACCGGGACTTAGGGCAGAGATATATCTTTCCATACATTCCTTCTGAGCGGCAGCCCTTGACAGCACAACTGAGAAGCCGTTGTTTTTGTCCTCAGCTATATCAATTACCTTAAAGCAGACGATCTTGTTGACTCTTGATATCAGGGCGATATCCTTGACTTTACCCTCAGCGATTCCGAGAGCACCGTCCTCACGGTGAATAATGGCTTTAGTCCAGGTAAGGTCGATCATAAGATCATGAGAGCTGGTACAAACAGCAGCTCTTGCTTCGAGAATGATATTGCCGGACATAGCTTCTTTAAGACCTTCAGCTGATGAGATAAGTCTCTGATTTTCGGCTGTATTGAAGAGACAGCCTTCCGGATAATACTGCATATTTTTTACCTCCGAATCGTATTAGCAATACTGCAAGGCATTATAAAACAGCTTCACCAATTAACTCAATGAGAATCAATTCAGCTGACTGGCACTGTGCGGTACTGCCTGGCTGCACAGCTGAAAAAAGCTGCTGTACTGCCTGTTGTAATAAATATTATTCTCATGGCGGAAAAAATATGCAGGTTTTTGTTTTCAGGTATTTGAGTGGATATTCACAGCACCGGCTGAGCTTAGAACAGAATGTATCCTGTCAGCGCCGCTTCCGTCACAGACAATGAAAACGTTGGTTTTTCTGTTTCTCAGGGGTTCCGGGATAATATCCTTGCTGGCAGGGGATTCAAGAACAGCGGTCAGGAAATTCTGGGCAGAGGGAGCAACCGGAAGTACGGTATAAATACTGCCGTGACGGAGTTTTTTAGCTTCCTCGGAGCTGTGTGAATAGCGCATGGTGGCGGAGTAAACGCCCCTGACGTTGTTTCTTATTCTGTTCAGAGCAGTCTCAGCCAGATCAGGAGATTCAAATTCAGCAGTGATTCTTGTTACCATAGTTTTATTCCTTTCAGAAAATTAGTATACTTCAATATGTTTAATTATGAGTTTTTATTATTTTTACACAAAATCAAAAAAATATACAGGAAAATATTGATTTAGGATAAATTTTGAGTTATAATTAAACGTGAACGATTTTTTGTGAATGGAGGGAAAGCTGTGGACATTCGTACAGGAGATATTCTCACAATGAAAAAAAATCACCCCTGCGGTGCAAACGAAATGCTGGTGCTGAGAGCAGGCATGGATTTCAGGCTAAGATGTGTAAAATGCTCCAGGGAGTTCATGGTACCCAGAAATAAAATTGAAAAAAATATCAAAAAGGTGAGCAGGGACAGCGAGGGTTAGCTCTGCTGATATCTCATATAATATATCCTGAGAATTTTTAAGGAGATCATCAGCAATGTTTGAAAAACTCGCATCAATGGAGAAAAAATACGAAGATATAAGCCAGCGGCTTTCAGAGCCTGAGACCGTCAGCGATAACAAGCTTTATGCTCAGCTCATGAAAGAGTATAAAAACCTGACACCTATTATTGAAAAGTACAGGGAGTATTCCAGCCTGTCTGCTCAGCTTGAAGAAGCCAAGGAGCTGCTTGATGATGCCGGCACCGATAAAGAGCTTAAGGAAATGGCTCAGCTTGAAGCTGAGGAGCTTAAGGAGCTTATCGAAAATGCAGTGCAGGAGCTTAAAATACTTCTTCTGCCAAAGGATCCCAACGATGATAAAAATGTTATCATCGAGATCAGAGGCGGTGCAGGCGGTGAAGAAGCTTCACTTTTTGCAAATTCCCTTTACCGTATGTATTCAATGTATGCCGAAGCAAAAGGCTGGAAGCAGGAGGTGCTGAATGCAAATCCTACCGAGCTTGGCGGCTACAAGGAGATAAGCTTCACTATCGAAGGCGAAGGCGCATATTCCAGGCTTAAGTATGAAAGCGGAGTTCATCGTGTTCAGCGTGTGCCTGAGACAGAATCCCAGGGAAGGATACACACCTCAACTGTTACAGTTGCAGTGCTTGTGGAAGCAGACGAGGTGGAGCTGGAGATCGACCCGACTGACCTTAAAATAGACTATTTCCGGGCAAGCGGAGCTGGCGGACAGCATATCAATAAAACCGAATCTGCCGTTCGTATTACCTATCTGCCTACAAATGTGGTGGTGGAATGTCAGGACGAGCGCAGTCAGCATAAAAATAAGGATAAAGCCATGAAGATCCTGCGTTCGAGAGTTTACGAGGCTATGCAGCAGGAACAGGCTGATAAGATAGCCTCAGAAAGAAGAACTCAGGTCGGTACAGGTGACCGCTCAGAGCGTATCAGAACTTATAATTTCCCCCAGGGAAGGCTTACAGATCACAGGATAGGCCTTACGATCTACAGGCTTGAAGATATTATGAACGGAAGTCTTGATGAAGTATTTGATGCCCTTGCCACAGCAGATCAGGCTGCAAAGCTTGCGGGACAGGAAGAGTAGGATATGGAAACTTTATTGCTGAAAAATACAGAAGAGGATCTGAATACTGCGGCGGAGCTTATCCGCAGGGGAGAAATAGTCGGAATCCCCACTGAAACTGTGTACGGACTTGGAGCTGATGCTGCAAACGAAAATGCTGTAAGGAATATTTTTTCAGCTAAAGGCAGACCGGCTGACAATCCGCTTATAGTGCATCTTTCGGATTTTTCCGAAGCTGAAAAATTTACAGAGGAAATACCTGCCCTGGCATACAGACTGGCAGAGAGATTCTGTCCCGGACCGCTGACAATGGTCCTCAGAAAGAATGACAGGATCCCAATGGTCACTTCCGGCGGACTTGATACCGTTGGCATAAGGATACCTTCACACCCTGTAATGCACAGGATAATCGAGCTTTCCGGCTGTCCTATCGCAGCTCCGTCAGCAAATATCTCAGGCTATCCCAGTCCCACTTCAGCCATGCACGTTATAAAGGATATGAGCGGAAAAATAGCCGCAGTTGTAGACGGCGGACAGTCTGAATTCGGAGTTGAGTCCACAGTTATTTCCTTTGAAGGTGAAAACGGTGTAAGGATACTTCGTCCGGGCTGCGTTACAAAAAATATGCTGCTGGAAATATGTGAAAGCGTGGTCATCGACCCTGCCATTCTCAATGATCTGGCTGAGGGCGAAAAAGCTGCTTCACCGGGTATGAAGTATAAGCACTATTCACCAAAGGCAGATATAATAATGATAGAGTCAGACCTTGAAAGCTTTACAGAATATGTAAAAGCTCACGGGGGAGATGAGGTGTTTTCTCTGATATACACCGGCGATGAGAAATATTTCCCATACAGAAATATGACCTACGGCGGAAACAGCTCAGAGCAGGCACATCTGATATTCCAGAGACTGCGTGAGCTTGATGAAATAGGAGCAGAAAAGGTATATGTCCGGGCACCTTCATCAGAAGGAGTCGGACTTGCAGTATATAACCGTCTTATAAGGGCGGCAGGATTCGAGGTGATAAGGATTTGAATACATTGGAAGGTGTAATGGTCGTAGGACTTACAGGACAGACCGGAGCAGGTAAAAGCACAGTTTCCAGGGTCTTTGCGGAGAATGGATTCGCAGTTATTGATGCTGACAGAATTGCAAGAAAGGTTGTGGAAAAAGGTTCGAGCTGCCTTGCTGAGATCACTGATATTTTCGGCGGAGGGATTCTTTGCAGCGACGGCACTCTGGACAGAAAAGCCCTCGGAGCGATCGTATTTACCGATAAAACCAAGCTGGAAACACTTGATACAATAATCTATCCTTATATCACCGGCGAGATACTGCGCCTTATCGGTAAGTATTCAGAGGAAGGAAAAAAGCTTATCCTTCTTGATGCGCCGACACTTTTTGAGAGCCGGTCAGATGATTTCTGCGAGATAATAATATCAGTGCTGGCAGAACCGGAAATACGGAAAAAACGTATAATAAACCGGGACAGTATAACTGACGAACAGGCTCAGAACCGCATGAATTCGCAGCTTGATGCGGATTTCTTTATCACCCATTCTGACTATATAATAGAGAATAACGGCTCGCTGGATACCGTAAGAGGTATATCAAAGGAGGTCTCTGACAAGATAAGAGATCTGTTCTGCGACCGTGTATAATTAAAGGAGGATACTGATATGGAAGAAAAAAAGAGCATTTCAAAGGAGCTTAAGGAGAAGCTTTTTGTGAAAAAAAAGAACGCTTACAGCCTGATAAGTGAAGAGGAAAC
>CAMNFW010000202.1 GCA_946537565.1 uncultured Ruminococcus sp.
AAGGGTTACCTTATGCAGTATATCGACGAACAAGCCGGCAGATCTATGAGACTTCTCGGCGTTGCTAAAAGAGACGGCGACAGCGATGAGGGCGATCTCACCCTGGTTTGTGTTCTCTGCATCAGAGACAATGTCCGCAAGGAAGTTATCGAGGCTATCAGGCAGGTTCAGAATGCAAGTATCCAGGTCGTTATGGTTACCGGCGACAGAAAAGAAACTGCTGTCGCTATTGCTAAGGATGCCGGTCTCCTTAAGGAAAAATCTGATGTTGCTCTTACTTCTCAGGAGCTTAATGAGCTGTCCGATGAGGAGCTTAAAAAGATTCTCCCCAATCTCCGTGTTGTTGCCCGTGCGCTTCCTACTGACAAGAGCCGTCTTGTCCGCTGCGCTCAGGAGCTCAACTATGTTGTCGGTATGACCGGTGACGGTGTCAACGACTCTCCAGCCCTTAAAAAATCCGATGTCGGCTTCGCTATGGGCAGCGGTACTGAGGTCGCTAAGGAAGCCGGCGATATCACTATCCTCGACGACAACTTCACTTCTATCAAAAAAGCTATCCTCTATGGCAGAACTATGTTCAAGAGCATCAGAAAATTCCTTATCTTCCAGCTCACTGTTAACGTTGCTGCTGTTCTCATTTGTTTCATTGGTCCCCTTATCGGCGGCAGCGAGGATTATAACGTTATCCTTACCGTCGTTCAGCTGCTCCTCATCAACCTGGCTATGGACACTCTCGCTGCTATCGCTTTCGGAAGTGAACCTACCCTCGAAGAGTATATGAAGGACAAACCCGTTCCCCGAAGCGAGAGCATCGTTACTAAAAATATGCTCATTCAGATCATTATCAGCGCTGTTTACATCACTATCGCTTGTCTCGCTATCCTCTTCTTCCCGCCAATCAGAGACCTCTTCGGCGATGTCGATGTAACTTACCTTAAGTCCGCTGTTTTCGCTACATTTATGATGGCTATCACTTTCAATGGCTTCAATGCAAGAACCAGCCACATTAACCCATTTGAAAATATCGGCAGAAACAAAAACTTCCTTATCGTTATGTTTGCTATCTTCGCTATGCAGTTCATATTTGTTACCTTCGGCGGCACTCCTCTCCATGTTGAGCGCCTCGATCCTAAATCCTGGCTTATTTGCATCGTGATCGCATTCCTTGTTATACCTATTGACATTATCAGAAAGCTCATCGTTAAGAGTACTTCAAAAGCTTAATTACTATCTCTATCATCGTTTATAACGGAGAATTTCCGTTATCATATTTAAATTTTTCACAACAGGAGGAAAAAGAAAATGGCTGTAAGTTTATCTAAAGGACAGAAAGTTAGTCTGACAAAGGGCAATCCCGGTCTCTCAAAGCTTCTCGTAGGTTTGGGCTGGGACGTTAATAAGTACGACGGCGGTGCAGATTTCGATCTCGACGCTTCCGCTTTCCTTTGCAATGAGAGCGGTAAGGTCAACTCTGACGCTGATTTCGTATTCTATGGCAACCAGAAACACAGCTCCGGATCCGTTGAGAGCGCTGGAGATAATACCACCGGCGGCGGCGACGGCGATGACGAGCAGATCCATGTTGACCTCAGCAAGGTTCCTGAGAATATCAGCAAGATCGATTTCACCGTTACTATCTATGAGGCTGAAGAACGCCGTCAGAATTTCGGTCAGGTAAGCAACGCTTATATCCGTATCGTTGACGAAGCTACCGGCACTGAAATCATCCGTTATGACCTCGGCGAGGACTTCTCTATCGAAACAGCTGTTGTTGTAGGCGAGATCTACAGAAACAACGGCGAGTGGAAGTTCAACGCTATCGGCAGTGGCTTCCAGGGTGGTCTGCACGCTCTTTGCCAGAACTTCGGTGTTAATGTCTGATCAGTAATTGATCAGGTCTTCTTAAGGAGGAGATCAATATGTCAGTAAATCTTAAAAAGGGTCAGAAGGTCGAGCTTCGCAAGGATAACGGCGGTACTCTTACCAGAGTTATGGTCGCTCTCGGCTGGGACGAGGTTCAGCAGAGTAAGGGCTTCTTCGGCTCAATATTCAGTAAGACTCAGGATATAGACTGCGATGCATCTGCTTTCCTTTGTCAGAACGGTTCTCTCGTTTCCAATTCTGACGTTGTATATTTCGGTAACCTCATCCACAGCTCAAAAGCTGTAAGACATATGGGCGATAACCTTACCGGCGGCGGTGATGGCGATGACGAACAGATCATGGTCGATCTCCAGAGCCTGCCTCAGATGTATGACAAGATCGTTTTTGTTGTCAATATCTATCAGGCAAGAGAACGCAAACAGCACTTCGGTCTTATCCAGAATGCTTTTATCCGCATCTGCGATGACAAGGGCACTGAGCTTTGCAGATATAATCTCTCCGAAAATTATGACAATATGACTGCTATGATCTTCGGCGAGCTTTACCGCAATAACGGCGCTTGGAAGTTCAACGCTATCGGTCAGCCTACTACTGATAATTCCGTTGGCGAACTGGCTAACAAATTCCGTTAAGTTCCGGACTTCTGCGGAAGTCCGTTTATACCTTTTTGTTTCTGCTTCGGCAGTTGCAATCAATAACTAAAAAAACAGCAGGGCGCCGGCTTGATGTATTTCGATCCCGCTCTGCTGTTTGTAAATTGGAGGAAAATATGAGATTAGAACGTGGTTTCAGAGGAAAGCTGACTGACTATCTGGACGTGAATCAGCCTATTCAAGTAAGGCTGTCAACCGCCGGAAGTGCTGTGTACGATACCTGCTGTTTCGGCGTCGATTCGGCTGAAAAACTCAGTGACGACAGGTATATGGTATTCTATAATCAGCCTAACTCCCCTAACAATGAAATATCCTACAGTAATCAGTACAACAGTGCTGTTTATACAGTTAATCTGACCCGCCTTCCGTCTAATATCGCTAAGCTCGTTTTCACTGTCAGCATCGACGGCTACGGCACTATGAGCCAGATCCAATCACATACTATTGATATTATCCAGAACGGCAGCACCGTTATGCAGCTCTCCCTTTCCGGCTCTGATTTCCAGAACGAAAAGGCTATCATCGGTATCGAGATCTATAATAAGACCGTATGGCGTGTCGCTGTCGTTGCAAGAGGCTTCTTCGGCGGTCTCGGCGATCTCCTTAAAAGCTTCGGCGGCGAGATCGCTGACCCTCAGCCTGCTCCGCCTCCTGCTCCTGTTCCGCCTCCTCAGCCTGCTCCTGCTCCCTTCAATAACAGAAGCGACAGATTCTCTTCGGCTTCCGGCAGAACGATCAATGATTCCTACAGATCTTCTTCGTCTGGATTCTCTTCACCGCCTCCTCAGCCCGCTCCTTCTACCCGTCCCGTTGAACTGAAAAAAGGTCAGAAGGTCAACCTCGTTAAACAAAATACCGGCGGCTCTCAGGAGATCATCATCAACCTTAACTGGCACCAGTCTAAAGGCTTTTTCGGCGGCCATGCCATCGACCTCGACCTGGAATGCCTCTACGAAATGAATACCTGGGAAGGTACTAAAGGCGGTGTTCAGGCTATCGGCAGAAACTTCGGCTCTCTCTATACTGAACCCTATATCATGCTCGACGGCGACGACCGCAGCGGTACAAGCCTCGACGGCGAAAACCTTAAGATCAATGCTCAGATGATCTCTAAAATTAAACGTATCCTCGTCTATACCTCTATCTATGAGGGCGCTACTAACTGGGCTGCTGCCAACGGTGTCGCTACTATTAAATGCCCAGGCAACGCTGATGTTGTCATCAGACTCGATGAGGGTAATTCACGCTACAGGATCTGTGCTATTGCTATGCTCGAATATAACGGCAATAACGGCTTTACCGTCGAAAAGCTCGAACGCTATTTTGAATCAAAGCCTGAGATGGACAGAGCCTATAACTGGGGTCTCCAATGGACACGAGGCAGCAAGTAAGGAGTTTCTGTTATGCTTATTATACCTGAGAAAATCACTCCCCCCTTAACCAGCAATTCTCTCGGAAATATCAACAAAGTATCCGATCATAGCAGTGTCAGTGCCGCTACTGTGCATGACCTTAATAAAAAACCGTCCTCTGCTCCTTCTCCGGCTCCTTCTCCCACCGCTTCCGGTTCGCCTTCCGCTGCAAATACTCCCCCACCTGTAAATAATAAGCCTATGCCACGGCT
>CAMNFW010000203.1 GCA_946537565.1 uncultured Ruminococcus sp.
GGAAAGTTTATCTGGATAAACACTCCATATGACAACTACAGGGACGCAAAGGACAGGCTCCGCAGTCCTGACTATGTGACAATTTCCTACTGTAAATTCACACACCGTTACTGGACAGTTGCATACGGCACTCAGAATGATGAGATAACCCGTGACAGAACCACACTGCTCTATAACTGGTGGAATGAGAATGTAAGACGCTGTCCGCAGCTTGGCAACGGCTCAGCTCATGTATACAACAACTATTATTCAGCATATGGTTCAAACAATGGCTCAGCCACTTCCGGAATCATAGGCGGTGACGGTTCAAACATGGTATCCCAGAACAATATGTTTAACGGATATACATTAGGACAGGCGTTGATGATGGGCGGCGGCACTGATCCATGCAGAGATGACGGCTCATATATTTCAACTGAACTTAACGGCTCGGCTTTAAAGGTAAGCTTCTCACCTAAAACCAAATCCACATGGAATCCCAACACCTCAAATTATGGTTATGAGATGCTTGATGCGTACAATACAAAGGGGACAGATACAAAGGCTTTCTGTACAAAATATGCAGGCTGTTTCAGCAGTGAATCAGGAATTAAATATATCACAGATTCAGATTTTGCAAGCTGGATAACCACAAAGTATGCTTCACCTTTCCTTCGTCACGTTGATCTTGGTACAGCGGTACCAGCGGTATTCAATAACGGCTCGGTATACAAGATAAAGAATGTAAATTCCGGATTATATATGCAGGTCGAAGGTGCGAAAACTGAAAACGGCACCAATGTTCAGCAGTGGGGAACGAATGACACCAGTGTACACGATGTATGGAAGCTTGTTGATGCAGGTGACGGATATTATTATATCGTTTCAGCTATTGGCGACGGCGGCACATACGTCCTTGATGTTGCAGGAAAAAAGACTGCTGACGGCACAAATGTAGACATTTACCAGTATAACGGCGGAACGAATCAGCAGTTTATGTTCACTAAGAATGCAGACGGTTCGTACAAGATAAGAACCAGAGTATCATCAAACAAATCAGCTGTTGAGATAGCAGATGCAGGAATAGGCAGCGGTGATAATGTTCAGCAGTGGACAATAAACGGACACAGCTGTCAGGACTGGGTGCTTGAATCAGTTTCTAATCCCGGAAGTGCAATGGATACAAGTGTAGTATATGAATTTGAGAATGTAAACAGCGGAATGGTAATGGACATTGAAGCCGGAAATATGGCAGAAGGTACAAATGTACAGCAGTGGGCAACCGGACATTTCAAGAGCCAGCAGTGGACACTCCAGTCCTTTGGCGGCGGATACTATTATATCCATTCATACTCTGACCCGAATTATGTACTGAAAGCTCAGAGCAGTGGAAACGGCGGAAACATTGATATTGTTCCATATTCAACAAAAGACAGCATGATGCTTTTCAAATTCTCGAAAAATCCGGACGGCACATATTATATTTATACCCGTTCATCAAGAGATGCCTGCCTTGTGGAGATAGAATCTGCAAGCAGTTCAAGCGGAGCAAACGTACAGCAGTGGGAGCCGACAAATAATGACTGCCAGAAGTGGGGAGTTGAAACATTTACAACCACAACAACTACAACAACCACCACAACCACAGCAACAACAACAACCACAACAACTGTTTCAACTACGTCGTCTACAACAACAACTACTACAGCTTCAACTACAACAACAGCTGCAACTACAACTGATGCCACTGAAACAACAACTGAATCTGCAACAACAACAACCGAACCTGTAACAGAAACCACAACTAAAGCTGTTGAGCCTACACTTCTTGGCGATGCAAATGAGGACGGAAAGGTAACAGTAGCCGATGCAGTTGCAATACTCCAGTTTGTGGCAAATAAGGACAAATTTGACCTTACAGCTATAGGCAAAGCAAATGCAGATGTATATAATCCCGGCGACGGAGTAACCGGAAAGGATGCGCTTGCAATACAGCAGTATGATGCAAAGGTAGTAAAAGGCTTCCCTATAATTGAATAATAATACAACTGTGTGAAAAAAAGAAGAGACCAGCCTTAAGCAAGATATAAGGCTGGTCTTTATTTGTGATCATATCGTTTAGTGATTATTACAAAACAAAAAATACAGAAAAAATGAATAAAAATGCACATCAGAACCTGCGGACAGTTTGCTGGAATAGCACTAAAATTTTTTCCACTGTCTTTAAACTCCAATCAACATCATATCAACAATCTATTCAACAGCTGTCCACAAATTTTCAACCGGCACTTCGTAACAATGTAAAAATAGTGTTTGAAAGGTTTGTGCAAATCGGAGACTTTTGGATTTTATATTGACTTTGGAAACATTTTGTAATATAATGTTGAATATAAAGATATATGCAGGCAACGTGAAGAAAAAGATAAAAACTTGATGTAAAAGTTCTGACCGGGGACAACCGGAGGACTGTTTGCTTACATAATGCTGTCTGTAATATGAGGTGTAGAATGAACAAAAGAAGGAAACGCAAAGTCAGGATCCGTTATTTAAGAGTCGGCGTGGCTGTTTTCCTTTTAGTTCTGATCATCACAGCGATAACAATGCTTGAAAGATGCAGTGGAACTGTTCCTGCGGCAGAAAAAGAGAGCGTGCAGGAAATAACAGTGACCACATCTGTTGAGCTGACAACTGAGATCACTGTGACAAAAACTGATGTCGTATCAGAAACAATTGAGGAAAAAGCTGTGCCTGTTTTTGTTTATCCAAATAAAACAAAAAACTCAGAAGTGCTGGCAGAGTATTTTGACACAGCCAATGCGGTCCTTTTTGACGCATATACTGGTGAGATAATCGCTTCAAGGGACGAAAAAGAAATGATGTACCCGGCATCTCTCACTAAGGTCATGACACTTATCGTTGTTCTGGAGAGAACAGAAGATCTATCGGAAGAAGTTCTTATAACAGAGGATATGGTTTATCCTATGCAGGCTGTGCTTGCACAGATGGCAGGGCTTGTAATTGGCGAGATTTACACTGTTGAGGAGCTTTGTTATGCGATGATACTGCAATCCGGTGCAGATGCAGCTATGGCTCTTGCACTGCATACAGCGGGTTCTGAAGAAGAATTTGCTGAGCTGATGAACCGGAAAGCGCAGGAAATGAAACTTACAGGGACACATTTTGTAAATCCCGTCGGGCTCTTTGACTATGATCATTACAGTACGGCAGCGGATATGGGAGCTATACTGTCATATGCTGTAAATAATGATAGGTGCAGAAAAATAATATCAGCTGAAAGGTACACGATCCCGCCTTCAGATCTTGATCCTTATGGTATCGAACTGGAGAGTACGCTGTTCAGCAGAATCTATGGTAATGAAGTGCCGGGAGTCCAGATCCTTGGCGGAAAGACCGGATTCATAAACGAAGCAGGCTACTGCGTTGAAAGCTTTGCGGAGGTCAACGGAAAGACCTATATTCTTGTGCTTTGCAACAGTACATCATATTGGAGCGCTGTTTACAATTCCCTCAGTGCTTACAGCGTTTATTGCGGCGGCGGAGAGACAGATGAACTGCCGTATTAAAATATAGAAGCATAAGCTTCAAGAAAATGTGTTAGAACAAAAAAACTTATCCTGATATGTTATGCTCCGTAAAGCCGGAGTTACAGCAGTCGGCATAAGTAAAGGGAGGACAGCCGAAATGGCAAAAAAAGAGAATAATGAGCTTAAAACCAGAAAGCGGAAAAAGCTTAAGCCTGGAAGAATGCTTGTTGCCATGGCTGGCATAGTTGTCGTGATGTTTACGCTGGACAGCCTGCGCCGTGACTTTTTCAGAACAAATACAAGTGAAAAGATAACGGTTGAAGGCAGTTTCAAGACCAGCAATAGTGACTCTTCTGATCCTACAAGTCCCTTTCCTCTTCCTGAACCGGGAGAAGCTACAACTGCTTTTGAAGGAGTGAAATATGTAGGCTCCAGTGAGATAACACTGGGTATGGACAGAATAGGAGAAGGTCTGCTTGCAATAGTGGATTCTCAGCATTCTGCGGCATCTTCCGGCAAGGGGGATACTGTAAGTCTTAACAGCTATAAGAATGATTATTACACTTTAGTTGAGGAAAATGTCCGCCT
>CAMNFW010000204.1 GCA_946537565.1 uncultured Ruminococcus sp.
CAAAGCGGCAGAAACAGCTGCGCCGCCGCAGGCGGCGCATATGAGCGCCTGCCTTGCAGGCGCTCCATGCCGCTCCGATTTTATCGGAGCGGCGCAATGTGACATGAAACTGAATCAAAGCGGCATGCGGGAGGAAAAAGAAATATGGATAAACAGAAATGGGAGGAGGGAGTACGCAAAGTAGTTCCCTATACACCCGGAGAGCAGCCGCAGGCTGCTGATGTGATAAAGCTTAACACCAACGAGAACCCATATCCGCCGGCGCCGGGAGTGAGAGCGGTACTGGACGGATTTGACGAATCACGAATGAGACTGTATCCCACACCGGATGCAAGGGTATTGACAGAAGCAATTGCGGAGCGTTACAGGGTAAAGGCGGAGCAGGTTTTTGTAGGAGTAGGCTCTGATGATGTGATATCGATGGCATTCCTGACATTTTTCAACAGTGGGAAGCCGATATTTTTTCCGGACATAACCTATTCATTTTATGATGTGTGGGCAGAAGTATACCGGATACCATATGAGACAAAGCCGCTTCGCAGCGATCTGACAATTGATCCGGAGGATTACAAGGCAGAAAACGGAGGAATAATATTTCCTAATCCGAATGCACCCACAGGAATACTTGAAAGTGTAGAAATGATAGAGGAGATAGTAAAAGCGAATCTGGGTTCGGTTGTGATGATAGACGAAGCGTATATAGATTTTGGAGGTGAGAGCTGTCTGCGGCTGGTTGAGAAATATGACAATCTGCTGGTAATACAGACTTTCTCGAAATCACGATCAATGGCAGGAATGAGGATAGGCTTTGCCATAGGCAGTGAGAAGCTGATAAAATACATGAACGATGTAAAATTCTCGATCAATTCATACACCATGAACACAGTCACCCAGCTTTGCGGTGCGGAGGCTGTTAAGGACGAGGAATATTTCCGTGAAAGTGTCAGCAGGATAATCAGCACCCGTGAGAGGTCAAAGCACAGGCTTAAGGAGCTGGGATTCAGCTTTACAGATTCAAAGAGCAACTTTATTTTTGCCCGACCGGAGAAGATGTCAGCAAAGGAAATATTTACTGAGCTGAGAAAGAGAAATATTTATGTCCGTTACTGGGATAAGCCGGTTATATGCGACTATCTCCGCATTACAGTTGGAACGGACGAGGAAATGGATAAGCTGTTTGCAGCCCTGGAGGAGATTCAAAATGGACAGACCTGTTAGAAAAGCTGAGATAAGACGTGAGACAAAGGAAACTGACATTTACATTGATCTAATGATAGACGGAAGAGGAGCGGCAGCAATTGACACTGGAATTGGATTCTTTGATCATATGCTGACGGCGCTTTCGGTACACAGCGGAATCAGCATGACGATAAGAGTTAAAGGTGATCTTGACGTTGACTGTCATCACACTGTTGAGGATACTGGTATTGCTCTGGGACAGGCACTGGCAAGGGCATTGGGAGACAAATCCGGAATAACCAGATACGGCACATTTTATATACCTATGGACGAATCCCTTGCAATGTGCAGTCTTGACATCAGCAACCGACCGTTTCTGGTATTCAACTGTGAGTTTACGAATCAGAGCTGCGGCGGATATGATCTTTGCATGACAGAGGAATTTTTCAGGGCATTTGCCTTTAATGCCGGCATAACGATGCACATCAATCTTATGTACGGCAAAAATGACCACCACAAGGCTGAGGCAATTTACAAAGCTGCTGCTCACGCACTTAAAGAGGCAGTTTCATACAATTCAGACGGCTCAACACTTTCAACGAAAGGAGTCCTGTGATGATAGCGATAGTAGATTACGGCGCAGGAAATATATTCAGTGTAAAAAATGCACTTGATCATCTGGGAATGGAAAGCTCACTGGTTTCAGATGAAGCATCTATACGCTCGGCAGACGGGATAATACTTCCGGGAGTAGGAGCATTTCCGGCAGCAATGAAAATGCTTGAACAGAGCGGACTTATCAGCGTTTTAAAAGAGGAAGCTGAAAAGAAGCCGTTTTTAGGGATATGCCTGGGAATGCAGGTGATATTCAGCAAGGGACATGAATTTGAGGAATGTGACGGACTGGGACTGATACCGGGCGATGTGCGGAAGATAGACGAGCCGGAGCTGATAATCCCTCACATGGGCTGGAATAAGCTGGAGAAGCTCAATGACTGTCCGCTTCTTGAAAACATCGGAGATGAGGAGTATGTATACTTTGTACACTCTTACAAGGCTGATTGTGAGGACAAATATATTTCCGCTTACTGTGAATACGGCGGACGGGTGCCGGCACTGGTTTATGACGGAAGGTATGTTTACGGCGCTCAGTTCCACCCCGAAAAATCCGGAGATACCGGTCTTAAGATACTCAGCAGCTTCGGAGGACTTTTATCATGAGCGGAGTTATAATCAGCCGTTCAAAATACGGTGCAGCAGATAAATATGCGCTGTGGATAGCAGAGGAGACCGGATTCGATGTGGTTGAATCAAAAAAAGCCGATATCAAAAATATCGTGAAGTATGACACTGTTATTATCGGCGGCGGAGTTTACGCATCTGCGATAGCCGGGATATCATTTCTGAAAAAGAACTATTCTGCGCTTAAAGGCAAAAAGATCGTGGTATACAGCTGCGGAGCTGCTCCATATGATAAGGAGATAGTTGACATACTCAGGAGGAAGAATCTTCCCGGAGAGCTTTCGGATATACCGCTTTTTTATTTTCAGGGAATGTGGGATCTGGAAGGCATGAATTTTGCAGATAAAGCGATGTGCAAAATGTATGTTAAAATGCTTGACAAAAAAGACCCGTCAACTGTCAAAGCCTGGGAAAAGCCTTTCCTTGAAGCTAAGGATAAAAAATGTGACTGGACTGACAAAAAATACATTGCGCCTTTGCTTGAAGAATTGAAAAAAGGAGCTGCGATATGATTATTTTACCTGCAATAGATATCAAGGACGGAAACTGTGTAAGGCTTTATAAAGGCGATTTTTCCACAGTTGAGAAGGTGGCAGCTGACTATCTTGAAACTGCCAGGAGCTTTGAGGAAGCCGGTGCAGAGTGGATACATATGGTCGATCTGGACGGCGCAAAAGAAGGCAGACCGGTCAACACTAAAATCTATACCGATGTTGCCGAAAAAACCAGCCTTAAAGTTGAACTGGGCGGCGGTATACGCAGTCTTGAAACCATTCAGGAGTACCTGAATATGGGCATTACAAGAGTTATCCTCGGCTCAGCTGCCCTTAAAGACCCTAAGCTGGTCAGCGATGCAGTCGTAAAATTCGGCAGCGAAAAAATCGTGGTCGGAATTGATGCGATGAACGAAATGGTGGCAGCAGAAGGCTGGCTTGAAAGCTCAGATGTTCACTATATCGACCTGGCAGACAAGATGATTAGCTTCGGTGTGAAGTATTTCATTTTCACTGATATTTCAAAGGACGGCACTCTTTCCGGTGTGAACTGTCAGCAGCTTTCTGCATTGAATGAAGCTGTCAAAGGCAGAGCTGATATCGTTGCCAGCGGCGGAGTTCACACTATGGCTGATATCATCGCCTGCAAGGAAATGGGACTTTATGGCACTATCTGCGGAAAGTCCATTTACAAGGGTACTCTTGACCTGAGAGAGGCTATTGAATATGCCTCAGACAAATGCTGATACGTTCACTGCTGTTATCGGTAAACAGTCATGGTGAACACAATGCAAAGGAGATGAAAAAATGCTTGCAAAAAGAATAATCCCATGCCTTGATGTCAGGGACGGAAAGGTCGTTAAAGGTGTGAATTTCGAGGGCATACGAGATGTGGGAGATCCCGTTGAGTGTGCAGAGGAATACAATCGTCAGGGTGCAGATGAGATCGTTTTTTATGATATTACAGCGTCATTTGAGGGCAGGGGAGTTTTCCTGAATGTGGTCAGGGAAACTGCAAAGAAGGTTTTCGTGCCGCTGACTGTCGGCGGAGGAATAAAGACCGTTGACGATATCCGTGAGACTCTCAGAGCCGGCGCTGACAAGGTATCAGTCAATTCTCAGGCTGTGAAAAATCCTCAGCTTATTAAAGAGGGCGCTGATATTTTCGGCAGCCAGTGCATCTGCGTG
>CAMNFW010000205.1 GCA_946537565.1 uncultured Ruminococcus sp.
GATGCTGAGAATGAAAGCGGTTCTGAGCCTTTGCCGCTCCGGGATTCCAGCTCCTGTCTTGTAGTAACCGTGAGCTTTGTCGCTCCGCCGTTTTCTGTAAGCGGTATTACATTCGGAAAGCCCCGGGGTGCGAAGATGTTCAGCCTTCCAAAAAGAACAGCCAGCGATGCAAGATCACCAAGAAGCGTATCCTGCTTGTCATGACCGGTGTCTGTGTCTGCAGCGCCATAATCCCACTCCCAGGTCAGCTTTAGAGTTCCGACAACAGCAGAAAGGTCTGTGTTGGCTGCATAAACAAGAGCATCCTGTCCGTTGAGATAATCAACGATCTCTTTAAGTGAACCTGATTTATTAAGATTTGCTGTACCTGTTGATGTAAGTGTGTATACGATAGGATAATAGTCTGCTGCATTATCAAATGTATCAGCTGCATTTCCTGTGGTCATATCCGGAAGATCATTAACCTTTTTGAGATAGATGTCATTTTGGGTCTGGTCAAAGGAAGCACCTGTACTGTTCTTTACATCAAACGTCAGCTTTACTGCCACTTCCGGTAACTGCAAATGAAAGTCCTTCTTCATTCTTTGTACCGGGAGCTGCAACGTGATCTGTTCCGTCTACTCCTGCTCCGCTGGTATATCCGGAAGATACTACAGAAAGTGAAGCTGCATCAGCTTTATCGTCACTTGCTGCTCCGGGAGTGTTTGACGTTGTCTTGTATGTATCTGAGAAAAGATCTCCGGAAGCTGTTACTACAACGCCGAATTTTGCTACACGAGCTGTGTCACTTGCACTGTAATTGGTTACATATTTTGCGTATGTACCGCTTACAATACTGGTTGTGAGCAGTACGGTAAAGCATTGTCCTGAATACAGAAAGCTTTTCATTACTGCAAAAAAGGGCATATCTATGCTCTGCCCCACTGCCTTTCTTTCGTTCGATCGGATTTTCTATATCTCTATCCAATTATATTATACACCAAATTTACTCTTTCATCAATATACTTACAATTTTTTTTATTATTTTCCAGCATCAGAATTTAAATGTAAATATTTTGAAAAACAAAGTCCCGTCTGAGTTTATCAAATGGGACCTTTATCAGCTTTTATTATATTAACCTGAACTTGCAGGAGAGGAATTATTTTCAGCAGTTTGTTTTTTTATTATCCGTCAGCTCCTTCAACAATCTCACGATGTATCTTTTCGTCAAATTTATTTTTTCTTCCGGCTCCTGTTATATCAACAGGATAGTTCCCCGTGAAACAACCGTCACAGTATCCGCTGCTCATTCCGATCAGCTCTCCAAGCTCCTCAACCGGAAGATATGCCAGTGAATCCGCTCCGATATACTCAGCTATCTCCTCCGGTGAGCTGTATTTTCCGGCTATAAGATTTTCCTCAGAATCTATATCTGTGCCAAAATAACAGGAATGCAGAAACGGCGGCGATGATATCCTGACATGAACCTCCTTAGCCCCTGCTTCTCGCAGCAGCTTCACTATCCTTGCACTGGTGGTTCCTCTTACGATAGAATCATCTATCATTACCACCCGCTTGCCTTCAACTGTTTCACGAATTACATTAAGTTTTATTTTTACTGCATTTTCACGCTGATGCTGCTCCGGCTGTATAAAGCTCCTGCCAATGTATTTATTCTTGATAAAGCCTATGCCATAGGGAATACCGCTTCTCCGGGAATATCCAAGTGCTGCGTCAAGTCCGGAATCCGGCACTCCTATCACTACATCTGCCTCTGCTAAACTCTTCTGCGCAAGTATCTCTCCAGCCCTAATCCTGGCTTGATGTACTGATATTCCGCCTATCACTGAATCCGGCCGTGCAAAATATATATACTCAAATATACATATCCTGCTGTCATCTCTGCAATGTGTCTGTATCGAACGAAGCCCCTCCTTGCTGATAACAACTATCTCCCCAGGACGGACATCTCTCAGAAACTCCGCCCCTATCGTTTCCAGCGCACAGGACTCCGATGCTGCTGCATATGCACCGTCATGAGTTCTTCCTATGCAAAGCGGCCGCATTCCATATGGATCCCGAAATGCTATCAGCTTTGCCGCTGTCATCAGTATGCAGGAATACGCTCCCTTGATATACGGCATCGCCCGTTCTACAGCTTCTTCCGTTGACGGACTTGTCAGTCTCTCACGGACAATTGCATATGCTATAGCTTCTGTATCAGATGTGCCGTGGAATATCGCCCCGGACATCTCAAATGAGCTTCTTAACTCCGCTGAATTGGTAAGATTCCCATTGTGGACAAGCGCCATGTTTCCTTTTATATGACGTATCACCAGCGGCTGGATATTATTATGACTGTGTCCGCCGGTGGTGGAATACCTGACGTGCCCAACTGCCATGTTTCCGCTGCCAAGCCTGCTCAGCTCCTCACGGGTAAATACCTCCGATACCAGTCCGTCTGACCTCTTATGCCTGAATACTCCGTCATCACTCACTGCTATGCCGCAGCTCTCCTGTCCCCTGTGCTGAAGTGCATATAACCCGAAATATACCGACGATGCCACATCAGTCCTCTTGCTTTCATAAATTCCGAAAACTCCGCACTCCTCATGTATGCTGTCAATCATTTCAACACCCCGCTACAGATATTTCTCAGCCAGCTGATCTATGATCTCAGATGCTGCGATACTCTTCTTTTTACGCTTATCCATTGCATATTTCTCTACATAGGTATGCGCCTCTGCCTCAGTCATTCCATGATACTGCATGAGCATGAACTTTGCCTTGTCAATTACCCTTATCTCTGCAATTTTCTGCTCCAGCCGCAGATTTTCATTGTAAAGCTTTATCGACCTGGCTACAGCTATGTCTATTGTCTTTATCAGCTGATACAGCAGGTTTTTGCTGAAAGGCTTTCCAACTACTATTATTCCTGTCTTTTCTGCCCGTTCACCGATCTTTTCAGCATTTTCGCCCTTTATGATATATATGCAGTTGGCAGAGGTATTCTCTATGATGTATTCCGCAAGTCCAAATCCTGATTCGTCCATAAGCGGTGAATTGATCATAGCCAGCTCCGTACCTGTATCTCCTTCAAGATAACTCTTCGCCTGATATGCCGATTCCACCAGCTTCGGCGTGCAGCCAAATGACGTGCGTATAAAATCCACCAGAACTTCAGAGGCACCCTTATTGCTTGATATTATCAGAACCTTTTCCAAAGCTTACCTCCGTCAGAGACTATAAAAGTAAGTCCTGTCTTCAAAAGCTTCCTTATCGTATGCTGAGGAATATTCCCTCCACTCGTTCCGTCTGTAACTGATTATCGTCTCCAGCACATTCTCTGGAATATATCTGCGTATAAATTCTGAACTTTCTGACGCATCTGCTGCCTGCTCAAGATTTCCCGGCAGATCATTTACTATCTCATTCTCAGGCGGAAGCGGCATTTTTTCAGCAATTCCCTCCAGTGCTGCATATATCATCAGTCCGAATACATAGTAAGGCTCACATACACAGTCCGCTGCCCTCAGTTCAAAAGGAGAATCCTGACTGTCTTTGTTAAGACGTATTATCTGCGAGCCTTCATCTCTCGCCCACATCACACGCTGCGGTGAAGAATACTCCGAAAGCCTTGCATATGAATTTACTGTGGAATTTGTGAATACTGCCAGTTCACGGGCATATTTCATTATTCCGGCTGCCGCATATCCTAATACTGCATTGTCACTGTCATTGTCACCGTCCGGAAATACATTAAAACTGATATGCAGACCGTTTCCACAGTCGTCACGGCGTGGCTTCGGCATAAAACTGGCATGGACACCGTGATTCTCTGCCACCGATTTCACCGCTGACTTGAAACTGAGAAAAGTATCCGCCGCCTTAAGCGCTGATGCTGCATTAAAATCTATCTCATGCTGTCCCTGTCCGCTCTCATGCCGTGACGAGACTGGGTGTATCCCCATCTGCTCCAGAGTAAGACATACATCACGCCGTATATTCTCACCCTTGTCATCCGGCGCTGCATCACAATATCCAGCAAGATCATGAGGAATTTTTGTGGGCAGACCGTTCTCGTCCTTCTTGAAAAGTGTAAACTCACTGGAC
>CAMNFW010000206.1 GCA_946537565.1 uncultured Ruminococcus sp.
TATAAGCAGAATGAAAATTCAGACCGGCTTCATCACCTAATTGTCTCCACCACTCCATGAACGGTCCCATATTCATATGAGCGCCCATATTGTCAAACTGAGCCTGAGCGTTCTGCTCCCACATTCTCATATATTCATCAGAAGTGCCGAGACCGGAATCATAAGCCCACCTCAGCAGCTCATCAATATTAAAGCCACGGTCGATCTTAGCCTGAGCAGCCTTAGTCCAGTCATCACCGTAGATTTCCGCAATTGAAAGTCCTGAATCATGTCCCCATTTTTCAAGAGCTGTAGTGTCATAGCCTGCATCTATCTGAGACTGAACGATCTCACTGTAATGGTCGCCGAAAATCTCACCTGCGCTATAGCCTGAATCCGCAATGAATTCAAAGAATCCGGTAATATCAAAACCGGCATTCATCATTTCTTCAAGCTGATCTTTAAAGTCCTGAGTGATGACGGTGTTCAGGTCTTTTCCTGTCAGCAGAGCGTTCTGAACAGCAACGCCGAATGTCTCCGCAAGATCGTCCACAGCCTGCTGATTCATGCCTTTGGTTGTCAGCTTCATGTCGGTTTTAAGCCTATCAAGGCTTGCTTCAAAGGCAGCTGTACGCTCTTCAAGAGAGCTTTCAGTATCCGCAAGCATATCCTTGTTGGCATCTCTGGTTTCATAGAGAATGCCTGCAACCTCGTCATACCGTTCTTCTGCGAAAGCAGTATGAGCCGCATTCAGCTTGTCCATATATTCAAGAGACTGCCGGTAGTTGCTGAGGATCCGGTTATAGGCTTCTGAATTTTCGACATAAGTTCCTTTGCCTTTAAGATAATCCTCTCTGGCAGCTCTGTATCTTTCGACTCCTTCTTCTGTAAGACCGTTTGTTGTTCCCCATGCAGCAGGCGTGTAAGTTGTGTCCCACTCATCAGCGGAAATATTTTCAATCTCGTCCACTGACATACCAGTTATCCGGCTGAGTGTTTCAGCGCCGCTGTCTCTCAGCCTCCGAGCTTCAGCCATTTTAGGTTCAAGCTCCTCATACTGCTGACGGGATTCATAATAGAGCTTAGTCATATCGCTGTTCATAGCGAGATAGCTGTCCAGCAGAGACTCAGCCTGTTTCTTTTCAATGACCTTATCAATTTCATTTTCGAGTTCTTTGTAGTTGTCGATCTGATTGCCGGTCATGGAGTATTCAGTGCCGAGAGCTTCATTCAGCTCATTCAGGATATACTGCGCTCTTTCCTTATCTTTATCCTTAACTCTTCCGCTGGCATCAGTAAGCTTGTCAAGCTCAGTCCAAAGGTCTTTGGTACGGTTTGTCTCGATGATAATACTGTCAGCGTTGTCGTTGAAGCTGTCGTGGAGCTTTGAAATATTGCTGCCGGTCGTGCTGATTGAATCAGCAAGCTCATCATATTTTTCACCGTATTTGCTGAGGTCATATGAATGTTCCTTTTGCTTCTGATGAAGAACTATAAGAGCAGCTGTGAGAGCAGCAACAGCAGCACCGACAACAATATATGGATTTGCCGCAACGATAGCATTCAGAACCTTTACAGCGCCGCCTGCATCTTTAACTACCCGTGCAAAAGTCACTATAGCGGTTATTCCGGTCTCGATCGCAGCAGCAGCCTTTATCGTCAGAAATGCAGCACCGATACCGCCCAGCACCGGCAGGATTTTTTCAGCAAAGGCAAAAGCTTTAGGCATAAAGTCAACAGCCTTCTTACCAAATTCTGCAACGCCCTTGAACAGTGCCACAGCCTTATCCTTTACTACCGGCAGCTTATCTGTTGCAAACTTCACAACGTCCCTCAGAACCGGATTCAGCTCCTCAGCGATCTCTATTTTCATGCCGTCAACAGCACTCTGAAAGATAGTGATATCGCCTGACAGATTGTTTATCATGGTATCTGCCATATCAGAAGCCGAATTATCACAGTTGTCGATCGCAGAAGAGAGCTTGTCGATATCAGCCGGAGCAGCGTTGATAAGTGCAAGAAAGCCGCTCATAGCATTTTTGCCGACGAGTGTTCGTGCCTGATTAACTTTTTCAGATTCGGACAGACCATTGAAAGCCTCTCTCGTATCAGCGATAATGTCAGAAAATGAGCGCATAGATCCGTCAGCGTTCTGAACATTTACAGTCACCTTACCGATCGCTTCACCCTGCACATCAAAGTTGTTAGCAAGCTGTGACATTATCGTTCTAAGTGAAGTGCCAGCCTGAGAAGCCTTGATGCCGCTGTTTGCCATAAGACCGATAGCTTCAGCGGTATCCTCGATAGAATAGCCTAAAGAACCGGCGATTGGCGCAGCATACTTGAAGGTCTCACCCATCATGCCGACGTTGGTGTTAGCATTGGACGAAGCAGCAGCAAGAACGTCAGCAAAATGACCTGCCTGATCTGCACTAAGACCGAAAGCAGTCATCGCATCAGTAACGATATCCGAGGTAGTGGCGAGGCTTTCACCGGAAGCAGCTGCAAGCTTCAGAATGCCGTCGATGCCGCCAAGCATATCCTCAGTTTTCCAGCCTGCCATAGCCATATACTGGAAAGCCTCAGCAGATTCCGCAGCGGTGAATTTAGTGGTCGCTCCCATTTCCTTAGCCTTGTCGGTCAGCTGATCCAGCTCATCGCCTACAGCGCCTGAAATTGCGCCGACAGATGACATAGCTGATTCAAAGCCCATGCCGGTCTGCACAGCTTCAACAGCAAGATCTTTAAGAGCATCTGCTGCCATCAGCAAACCTTTCTGAACCAGATCGCCCAGCGTCTCAGTGAATTTGCCGAAGCTTCCAACAGCTTCCTCAGTGCTGTCACTCAGCTCTTCAATGTCCTCACCTGTACTTTCAGATTCTTCGCCAAGCTCTTCAATATTTTCACCTGCATTTTCAGATTCATCGCTCAATTCCTGAACTCTTCGTGCAGCGTCCTCAGACTGCTGCTCATACCGCTGAACCTCAGCTCTTGCAGACTCGACCTCACGCTGAAACGCACGGTAAGCTTCTTCCGTTATTTCGCCGTTCTGAAACTGCCTGTTTACTTGCTCCTGAGCATTTTCGAGCAGTTCAAGCCTGCTTCGGCTGTTTTCAAGAGCGGAGTTTAGAAGAGCCTGTTTCTGCTGCCAGAGAACGGCGGAATCTCCGGCAGTTTTGATCGTCCGGTTTATTTCTTTCAGCTCAGAAGAAACATTTTTACTTTTACTTTCAATGCCTTTCAGAGCATCAGTCAGACCTAAAGTATCTGCACCGATCTGAATTTTAATGCCTTTGATCTTGCTTGCCATTTTTTCCGCCTCCGAACATACTTCTCAAGCCGTTTCTGTCCGGCTCAGTCTGCTGATAATAATACGCATTTTCGAGATATTCCCTGCCTGATTCAGTTCCAGAGCAATTCCATACAACAGCGTCATGAAGGTAGCTGAAATACTCAAAAATATCAAGCTCATTCACTTCATTGAAATCAAGACCGGTATACTCTGAAACGATTTTTATGTCACTGGTCTGATTAATAAAATACGCCTTACTCCCATTTCCAGGATGGTAAGGCGTTTTCAGTTTGGGTCTGCGTCTCGTTCACTCTGGATCCATTTCGGGAACCTGCGTGCAAACTCAGCAAGGTCGTCTGTAGAGAAGTTTTCGAGGATAAAATCCACATCGACCTGAATATCCTGATCATTTCTGCTGCAAATTTCGGCTATCGAGCCGAACAGCTCCTCATCGGTCTTAGCTTTGAGAAAGCCCTTGTAATAAGCTTTAAGCGACGGCGGCTTGATAGTCAGCTTCACACCGTTTTCAAGGGTAAAATAAAATCGTCTCATTTTTCCTCCTGACTACTTGACAAATATAGATTTTATAATTATAATATAATTATGGAGTATATAAAATTTGAATGGGATGAAAACAAAAACAATATCAACAAGCAGAAGCATAAGATATCGTTTGAAGAAGCAAAAACTGTTTTCTATGATGATAATGCACTTGTGATAGATGACCCCGAGCATTCATTGGAGGAGGAAAGGTTTATCATTCTCGGCAATAGCTCAAAGGCTAATCTTCTGGTCGTTTG
>CAMNFW010000207.1 GCA_946537565.1 uncultured Ruminococcus sp.
ATAACGATATTCTCTCTGATCTTCATGCCAGCCAGCTCTGTGAGAGCCTCGCCTACTGTATTATTGCTGCCGGAAAGCTGCTCATTCTTAAGAGCCTCAACGTCAGCAGGATTCTTCTCGATGATAGTCTTTGCAACAGCTGCAACGAAGTTTCTGATATCGTCAGTGTTAGCAGCGAAGTCAGTCTCAGTGTTTACTTCAAGAAGTACACCTACATTGCCCTCAACTACAGCTGTTACGATACCCTCAGCAGCAGCTCTGCCGCTCTTCTTAGCCTGTGTAGCAAGGCCTTTTTCTCTGAGGAATTCGATAGCCTTGTCCATATCGCCGTCGTTAGCCTCTAAAGCCTTTTTACAGTCCATCATTCCAACGCCTGTGGACTTCATGAGTTCCTTGATTTCTGCAACGGATACCTTACCCATTGTAATTACCTCCTATTATAATAATATATCCGGAAAGACCCGAATTTTTTATTCATTCGGGTCATATCTCCTTGATTCAGCAACTGTAGATCCTACAGTATTTTTTCAGACTCAAATGCGGTCACTGCCGCTTTGACAGATTATATGATCATTCAGCTTCAGCAGCGATCTCCTCGATAGATGCTGGTTCCTCAGCAGGAGCTTCCTGAGCCTGCTCAGCAGCTGTATCATTGCCCTGTCTTCCCTCGATGATAGCGTTAGCGATAGTGCCTGCAATAAGCTTTACAGCACGGATAGCATCATCGTTGCCAGGAATAACATGATCTACCTCGTCAGGATCGCAGTTTGTATCTACGATCGCAACGATCGGGATATTCAGCTTCTTAGCCTCTGCTACAGCGATCTTTTCCTTTCTGGGATCTACGATAAAGAGAGCTGCGGGGAGCTTCTTCATTGTCTTGATACCGCCCAGGAATTTTTCAAGCTTCTCGATCTCAAGGTTGAGCTTAACAACTTCCTTCTTGGGGAGAAGAGCGAAGGTGCCGTCCTCTTCCATTGTGTGGAGCTGCTCAAGTCTCTTGATACGGGTCTGAATGGTCTTAAAGTTGGTGAGCATACCGCCCAGCCATCTTGCATTAACATAGTGTGCGCCAGCACGGGTAGCCTCTTCCTTAACGGAATCGCCAGCCTGCTTCTTTGTACCAACGAAGAGAACCTCGCCGCCCTCTGCTGAGAGGTCACGAACGAAGAGATAAGCTTCTTCAAGCTTCTTTACTGTCTTCTGAAGGTCGATGATGTAGATACCGTTTCTTTCTGTGAAGATATACGGTGCCATTTTGGGGTTCCAGCGTCTTGTCTGGTGTCCGAAGTGAACGCCTGCTTCAAGAAGCTGCTTCATTGAAACTACTGCCATTGTGTAGTCCTCCTTAAAATTGGTTAATATTAATCCTCCGCCCGGCTTAGCTCACAGACAACATTCAGAGAATGCACCAGCCTGCAAAAGCACAAGCGTGCGAATTGCTTTAATATTATATCATATTTTTGTATATTTTGCAAGTAAATGTTATTTTTCACCTGAACAAACTTTTAAAGCCGCCAGATTTTCTTTTTGTGTATTTTGACGAAGAACTGATGTCCGCCAGTATCACATCTTCGCCAATGACCCGTATATCTCCGCAGGGTATGGTTATATCTTCTTCCCTGCCGAATATCCCGAATAATCTGTATCTTCCGTATATTATCAGACTTTTCACCTCTGCCTTTTCCACATTTATCTCGGCATCGTCGATGTAACCAAGCCTTTCACCGGTGGAAATATCTATAACTTCCTTGTTCCGCAGCTCTTCAAAACCCGTGATCATCGCTCCCACCTCCTGCACTATATTTTATGTTCAGAGTTTTATGATAAGAAGGTAAAGCTTTCAGGTTTTATTTCTGCATCACTTATTTCAGCTTGTTGCGAAGAAGTATTTTCAGCCCGATCTCAGTCATTCCGCCGGAAAAATAATTATATTTTTCAATTATATTTAATGAGCATATTTTTCTCTTGCAAAACCTGTTATTTTATGTTATAATATTTTTAGATTAGGGCTCATAGCTCAGTTGGGAGAGCGCTGCGTTCGCAACGCAGAGGCCGAGGGTTCGATCCCCTTTGAGTCCACCATATATACCCGGTACTATTGTGCCGGGCACTTTTTTTACCAGTAATAAACATTGACCTGCTGTATGCAAAAGCACCCCGTAATGAGGTGCTTTTTTCATTATTCGCTGAAATCCGGGTTATAGATCTCTTCGGTCTTATCCTCCAGCTCAGGGTGTTCAGCCGGGTCAAAATACACTTTTTCCAGCTCTTCATTAATATGCAGCTCATGTATCTGCATACTGTCTTTGAGATAATCATTCTGGTCATATTCCTCATAATGCAGCATAATTCCAGTATCAAGGTCGATATACGCCGTGTAAGTATAATACCAGTCCTGAATCGACTCTCCCTTCACTACTGCACAGCTCCTGCCCAGCATTTCCTCTGTCCTGTCAATGCTCCAGCTGTCAAATTCATTTAGCCTTGACATTGCTATAGCCTGCGGAAATATCATCGTTGCAGATACTCCCAGGTTAGTCCAGTCCGGCCGGTAATTGGCACAATTATAGCCGTCGCCGCCCACATAGACCCTGTAATTATCCCTGAAAAAAGAAAATTCAACAGAAGGGATATTAAACATTGAGCAAAATGTATTCTCATTGTGATCTATATCATATTCCACTCCGTCATAAACGAACTTTTCATTGATACAGGTATCTGCATTCGGCATATTGCTGCTGGTCTCATGACAGTACTGCGCCGGAATATCCGCCATGAATTCCTGGAAAGTGCAGCCGTCTGTCTCCGGCAGACCATAGGTAATTTTACCGCTGACTGTATCGAAATAGTCAACGCTGTTGAGCATCATGTGATAGATGTAGCTTTTGTTTTCGAGGCTGTTCAGCTCATCTCCCTCAGCTGAAAGTACCTGATTTTTATATCTTTCAGTGTCAACTCCCCTGCGGTCATTCAGGTTTAATTCCCGTGAATATTTCTCGTCCTCAAAAAAGAGATTTTCCTCTTCATCTGTAACAGTTGACTTTGGCGTATGCAGTTCAAGTTCTTCATATTCTTTTACAGCTTCTGCTGTGTCTTCTTCAACAGCTGATGTTTCCGCAAAAATTTCCTCGGTTACTTCTTCGGCAGGTTCAGTCTCAGCAGAAGAATATACATCAACATGATCTGATATGCTTTTAACTGCGAAAATTCCTCCCGCTCCTGCTGCTATCACCACTGCTGCCGCTGCTGCAAGCCAGCCGTAAGAACGATGATATCTTACAACACCACTTACCTGATCGCCCACAGTTTCCGCTTCACCGCACTGACTAAGATACTTTTTCTCGCTCTGCTCAAAAACTCTTTTCATCGTTTCAGTGTCGCTGTCAGGATAATTCTCAGCTGTAAACAATGCTGTATCCACATCATTTTCAAGTATATCAAAAATATTGTCCTTCATTTTTACTCCTCCTTTGTGTAGCCTTTTTCAGCCAGCAGTTTCCGCAGGCGCTCCAGTCCACGGCTGCTGCGTTTTCTCACCGTTTCAGGCTTCATTTCCAGTTTTTTGGCTATATCTCTGAATTTTCTGCCATAGTAATATTTTTCCATAAGTATAGTCGAATCCGGCTCTCCAAGACTTTGAATAAGCTCAAGCAGAAGCCGCCTAAGCTCCTTTTTTTCAGTCTCAGCCTCCGTATCTTCCGGAGCAGCAAGGTCTGATGAAAGAATATCATCAATCGGAACTAAATCATTTCTTTTAACAGCTGCATTATAAGCGTCTGATGCTTTGTTGACTGCAATTCCGCAGATTATGCCTTTCATATCCACCGCTGAGATATTATTTTTGTCAGCGTAAATAAATGCAGCCGAAAATACATCGCTTACACAATCCTCGATATCCTCCTTTGAACAGCAGCTTCGCAGCCTGTTAAAAACTATCGCCTGAACATATCGGTAGTATACATCAAATATCGCCCGGTGCATATTTCTGCGGCTATTTTCTGATCGCTTATCCAGATACATCACTTCCTTGCTTTTTCATTTTGAGCAGCTCTAT
>CAMNFW010000208.1 GCA_946537565.1 uncultured Ruminococcus sp.
CAGTTCCGAACGCAGGCGGAAACCTGTTCGGTGGAATGAATTTAGGAGCGCCGGTTGAAAATACACCGCAGACTGATTCAGCGCCCGGTTTTGGATTACCGGCGGTAGATTTAGGTGAACCGGAAGCAGCACCAGTTCCGAACGCAGGCGGAAACCTGTTCGGTGGAATGAATTTAGGAGCGCCGGTAACATCAGCTTTCACTGCTCCTTCACCAGCTCAGAATACTGCTCCGGCTAAACCAGCGGCACCAACTCCAAAGCCGGTGAATAAACCAGCACCTCAGCCAGTTCAGGAGCCAGAGGAAGAGCTGATGGATTTCAGCGATTTTGTGGTATCAGGAGAGCCAGGAGACAGTTTTTCGGATGGATTTGGAGAAGATTCAAATATTTTCGGTCAATTCAGCTATGATGATGATTGTATTGAAATGGAAGTTCCTTCAAAATCACGTTATTGCAGCATAAATAAAGCCAGCGGAGCAGAAAAGTCCGAGCAGTGGCTAAATGAATGCAGGGAAGCCTGCCGTAAGATCACTGATGGTTCTCCGCTAAAGGCAGCAAACGCATGGACGCAGGAGTTCAGAAATCTGTTTGATTATCCGAAGATCGTGCTGAATAATAAGAGAGCGAGTATAAGTGAGATACTTAGCCGTCCGGAGGTAGAGGGCGAGTTAAAGAAATACAGTGCCCGTATTCTGGACGAACTGCTGAAACAGGCAAATGGTACAGAGCCGCCGATATTCATGGCATGGCTTTATGCAGAGCTGCTTGTGCAGCACATTACGGAGCTTGTAATTATTTCAGCATAAAGCTTGCGGCATACGAATATTTTGTTGTGAGCTGCTTAGTGCCGGGTGAGAAAATCACTCCGGCATTAGGCTGAATAATGGAAGGAGGAAATTTTCTTGAATTCAAATAAAGAAAGTTTTAATACATACGAATACACAGTGGAAGGAAGCTCTACGGCATTCTGGAATTCACAGGCAGGAAAGAATACCATTTATAATCAGGAGATAAAGACTTTTCAGGATTCTTTGGAAAAAATATGTGCTGCGGCTGCTAAAGATCAAAATGGACAGATAGAGTATTATCAGATCGGATACAGCTATACTGGTCTGGAAAATCAAACAGCGAATGCGGTCTATGCTTACAAGGTTGAGAGTACAGCGGAAGACAGCGCAGGCAGTGATACACTTGATATTGTCAGACTGTTTTCAGATTTATCCCTTAGCGAAGGTGACGATATAAGTCTTGAAGTTGACGCTGATGGCAAGCTGGTTCTTTCTCAGAACGGTATAGATTATGAATCTGAAAGCTCACTGGCAGAGCTTAGCGGTATAGGCAGCTCTGGTCTGAATTTTGGTTTAGGCAAGAACGTAGGAAATCTGAAAAGAAGCGGATTCTTGGATGCTGAATTTGAAGAGTCCGAAGATACATCTGAGGAACTTACAACAGAATCCGACGGTGAGGAATCTACAGCTGCTGAAACTGACAGCGAGACTGCCACAGCTGATGAAAGTGAAGACGGAGTATCTGATGGAGCTTTATTAGCAGAAACTGATGAAATTGCAAGCGAAGCTGCTGAAATAGAAAGCGAAGCTGCTGCTGAGGAAACTGCTGAAGAACTCACTACAACAACAGCTGCTCCGACTGAAGCAAAGACTGAAAAAAGCGGAGTAAGCCTGCCTCTTGTCATAGGACTTGTACTGGCTTGTCTGCTGGCATTGGCAGCACTGTTTGCAGCAATTCTTGCAAATAAGAAAAACCAGAAGCTTGAAGAGAAAAATAAATCACTCGAAGATGACCTTAAGAAACAGAAGGAAAATGCAGAAGCTGAGGTCGGAAAGAGTAATGAAAGTCATAATGCTGATCTTGATAATCTCAGAGGAAAGATCGCTGCACTCGAACAGAAGCTTAAGGAAAAAGATGCTGAAATCGCAGATCTTAATAAAAAAGCAGAATATGCAAAAATTGCCGGTGCTGATTATAACAAGCTCAAGGCTGAGTTTGACGCAAAGGATATGCAGATAACTGGTCTTAATGAGGAAATTGAGAATCTTAAGTCTGAGAAGACCGAGCTGGAGTCAAAGATCAAGATCATGGCAGCTGAGATCAATAAGAATTTAGCTGCAAAGAAGGCTGCCGAGGAGGCTGCAAAGAAAGCAGCTGAAGAAGCGGCTAAGAAGCGTCCTGTCAGCGGACCTGATGAGCTGGCAAAGAATATCTCACTTTCCACTGATTATGCTGACGAGATGTCTGAGAAGCAGACACCAAAATATATGATCGTCAACACAAATCTTGCCGGCGAAATAACATTCAGTGAATCAGGTTCTTTCCGCCAGGCACCGTTTATAGTATTTGGTTCAGCCATATGCCTGAACCCCTGGTATTTTGAGGGACTTCCAACCGGAGAAGAGAGCTATTCAAAGCTTGAATCTTTGTCAGGAATTTTCGATTTAACCGGTCTTGAAAGTAAGTATTCAACATATGCTCTGGAATATATCCACCCGGCTGTTATTGAAGAGAAGGGCGGCACATATTACCTGAAGGCAAAAGGAAAGATAACAGTAAAGTAATTCCATATGTAAAAATTTTTTAAAACTATCAAATGCCTGTCTCCTCATTGGAGATGCTATATAGCTTCTTTAAACGGAGACAGGCAAATATTTTTATTAAGAGGGTGTTGGAATGAGCGGCGCAATAGATTATGAAGCATCATACAGGCAGCTTTATGCACAGTATGCCGATCTTGTAGATAAGTATAATAATATGCAGGAAAATTATTCACTTACATACGAACAGTATATCCAGCAATCCTCAGAGTTTGAAAAGCTCCAAAATGATTACAGCAAGCTCTATGCTGAGTATGGACAGCTTAAAAGCTCCGGCTCAGCAGGTGATAGTTCTGAGCTTAATTCTCTGCGGAATGATTATAACCAATTGTATAATGAGTATAATAAAATGAGAAGCGACTATCAGGTGACTTATGATCAGTATATTGAGCAGAATAGTGAGCTTGAGTCACTTAAGGAAAAATATGCAATGCTTTGCAGGGCATATGATGATTTCCGAAAAATAATGGAAAACCTGCTGAATAACGGCAGATGATCCTGAATACATTCCTGGAGGAAACAACCATGACTAATGAAAATAAAAGTGCAGATATCTGCGCTGTGGATTATAGAGATCTTATAAGAAATTACTCCAATATATTTGAGTTGTACTCGGAGTATAAGCAGGAGACCGCCAGACTTTCAAGGGAAAATGAAAATACTTCCAGTGAAATGGCTGGTCTCGAAGAAAAAATGAGAAGCAGCAGCGTTGAAAAAGAAAACGAACTGACTGCTAAACTGGCTGATGCTGAAAACAATGCTAAGAAACTTATGCAGGAAAATGAAGACCTTAAGCATGAGCTTGACGGTATAAAAGAAGAACTGGCAAAGCTTAAAAACGGCGGTTCAGAGGTGTCTGAATATGCCCGTGAAAGACTTAAGCGCTACACAAGCGAAAATTGCTCTGATCCGGAAGAGGTCGCTGCAAGAATAATACTCTCTCCGGAATTTGCTGACGGTATGGCTGAGATACAGGAGCCTATGTTCATGGAGATAGTTAATTCAAATGCAGCAAGGATAGCTCTGCGTGTCGGCGGCAATTACAGGCAGATGCCGCTTATTTGCTATGGCGATATGATAACCCTGAATCCTTTCTATTATTCAGATATGGAAACCGGCAGTGAATCCTATGGAAATATAAAAGCCGTTGAAGGTGTGTTCAAGATCGAAGGTTTGCAGGACAGCAGTGCCAGCTATGCAAACTATGGTCTTGACCGTGTATTTCCGGCAGAGCTTGAAAAAGACGGAGATAACTTCTACCTTAAAACAAGAGGTACGCTAAGAGTTGAGAAGACCAATTGACAGGTCTCATTATCATTCTTGAGAATGGCACAGCTTGAAGTATTTAAACAGTCTTGATCATATTCACAGCAGCTGTCAAGACTGAGAATGGTGAGCTGATCGTCAGCCGCCGTGGAAAAATGGCGGTGAAAATAGTCAG
>CAMNFW010000209.1 GCA_946537565.1 uncultured Ruminococcus sp.
ATAGGAGAATTTGACAAAAAAATCAATAACATTTTGTTATTTCCGCTGAAAAATTTAAATTTGGTATAATTTTCCCCTTTAATTTTTAAGAAAGTGTTGATTTTTTGTTTCGTATCAGGTATAATATATTTATATGATGTATTTCAGAATGCCCCGCAGATGAAGAGCGTTATTTTACTGCGGAGTGCGTCTGAAGATTTTGACCCGTGCCGGTCAGAAAATCGGCTTGCCGCTGCCGGAAAGCGGTGACTGCTGCAAAAGCAGAAACGGAGGATTAGTATGGACGTCAGATTGGTCACATCAACTATGAATGATGATGTACACGCTACTACAAATGATAAGAAAACCGGCTGCGGTGTCAATCTTATGAAGGCTGAAAATGCCACAAAGTACCGCAGAGGCGGCTTGATGACTGCCCTCGGAGAGATCACCTGCGAAAAGTGCAGAGCTAAGATCGCCAAGGAAATGATCAAAGCTGATAAAAAGGAAATGGACAGGATAATGAAGGAGGAGAAGGCAAGAGCTAAAAGAGGCGGCGACGACGACCTCGTTCAGCTCAGCAAGATCGAGCAGAAGCCTACTTCCGTACAGCCTGTTGCTGCGCCGGAGCCTGAGATACCTGCTGCTCCTGCTCCCCAGGCACTTAACCCGGCCGCAAATGCAGCTATGACAGATGATCTGGCTCAGTTTGCTATAAATAAACCTGTACAGCCTGAACCGGAGACAGCTCAGCAGGATGATTTCCTCGCCCAGTTCTCTGTTAACAAGCCGGAGGAACCAGAGGAAGAACCAGCTCCTGCCCAGGAGGACGATTTCCTTGCTCAGTTTGCTATAAACAAGCCCCAGGATACACCCTCGCAGCCCGATACCAGCCTTGAAGGTGACGATTTCCTTGCTCAGTTTGCAGTTTCCTCTGCACCCCAGGAAGAACCTGAGCCTGTACAGCCTGAGCCTGCCAAGCCAGAAGTGCTTGATGATATTGATGATATCATGCAGGCATTCTCAATCGGAAATAACAACAATAATAATATAAATATCCAGCCCCATAATGTTGAGATCGTTTCCCAGGACGATGCTCCTACACCGGGTATGTATGACAACGATGACAGCGTTATTGACGTTGAAGATACATCTGCTTTAGAGCCTGTTCAGCCTGTAGAGCCAGCTCAGCCAGTTCAGCTTGAAAAGCCGGCTTCTGTTCAAGAAGACGAAGAGATACAGGCAAGCAATGAGTGGGATGCTTTTGCAAGCCAGTTCTTTGGTGATGTTTCTCAGCCTGCACCTGCACCTCAGCCGGTACAGCCTGTTCCTGTACAGCCAGAGCCGGTTCAGCCAGCTCCTGCACCTGTACAGCCAGAGCCGGTTCAGCCAGCTCCTGCACCAGTTCAGCCTGAGAGCCTTGAGATGGATGATCTTCCGATGCTTGATGACCTTGCAGCACCGCCTCCGGCAAGACCTGTTACAAATGATATATCTGTTCCGGCTGAAGAGCCTATTATTGATGAAATAACCGTTCCCGGTGAGATCGAATTGCCGGAAATGGATTATGAGGAAGATTTGGACAGCGAAGATGAATCCTATGATTTAGATGAAGACGATATTGAGATTGATGATATCGAATTTGATGACGATGACGAGGACGATTTTGCACCAATTATTCCTCCTCCGGCTGCCGCTGACACACCTGTATCTTTCGAGCCGGCAGCACCGCCGCAGCCAGTGGAAAGACCTGTCGAATTCAAACCGGCAGCTGCTCCCCCACCGCCGCAGCCAGTGGAGAGACCTGTCGAGTTCAAAGCGGCAGCTGCTCCCCCACCGCCGCAGCCAGTACAGCCAGCTCCGGCACCCCAGCCTGCACCAGTTCAGCAGCCTGTTCAGCCAGCTCCGGCACCTCAGCCTGCACCAGTACAGCAGCCTTCTGCTCCTTATGTTCAGCCTGCTGCTCAGAACGGTCAGCCTCAGATAATAATGGTTCCTACATATATGGGCAACGACGCAAACGGTCAGCCTATTTACAATCAGATGCCTATGCAGCTCTTAGGCTATGACCAGAACGGTCAGATGATGCTTGCTCCTATTCCCGGACAGACACCACAGTATGTCGCTCCTGTTGCACCGGTACAGCCAGCTCAGACTGCTGCACCTTCAATGTCAAGACCTAAGAAGCCTGTCCAGACTTCAGGTGTTCCCACTGCAAATATCTCCAAGATCTCAACGAATCCCCATAAAAAGCAGACCTCACAGTCTTTCATCAACGCTATTGCTGATTCAAGATCATATGAGAATGAAACTCTTACTGATACTCAGGGACTTAAGGCACATCAGGGCTTTGCCGGCTCTGTAGAGGACGCTCTTGCAATGATGGGCGATACAAGCGCTAAGAATAAGAAGGTAAATACTCAGAAACAGGGTGTTCCGACTTACTCTGAGTTTACAATGCCGACTAAGAACAAGCCGTCATCACCTAAGCCAGCCTCCAGACCTGCTCCGAAGCCGGAGGAACAGAGACCTCTTACCAAGAAGGAGCTTAAGGAAAAGAAAAAGGCTGAAAAGGAAGCAGAGAAGTTCAGAAAAAAGAACGGTCTTTAATACTTATGAACAGGTCAACATTCTTTCGGGTGTTGACCTGTTTGTGAAAAGATATAAGAAAGATTTGATCGTATGAGCAAAAATAATTATTATATATTACTAAGACTTTCGGTGGAAAGCTGCGTTACTGATATGACGGTTATCCGGCAGAAAATAGCCGAGATAGGCAATGAGTGGAAAGCTTCCACCGACATAAACAAAAGAAATATCTACAGCTCACTTATCGCCAGCGGAGAAATAGAAAAGGCAGCTTCCGATCATGCAAGGTGGCAGAGCATTTACCGGGAAGCGAAAGAATATGTTGATCAGGAGCTGGAAATGCTGATCGATGTATGTGAACCGGTGGGATATGCGGAGTATTCACAGCTGGAAGAGTGGGCAAAAAAGTTCAACGTTTCGGTCGGCTATGCAGTTTCAGCCTTTGAGCGTGAGGGCATTCCTGTAAAACGCTCAGCCAGGACGCTTGATGACTACAAACCGCAGAATCCCCTGTTTTTCAAGGAAGCTGTCAAGAATCTGGAGCTGCTGCAATGCAAGGATATTTATGATTTTCTTGCAAAGTACAGCGGCGGCAGTGTGGATAATTACAAGAACAGCGGACAGGAATGTGTACGGGCGGCAAAAAATATTTCAGGGAAATGGAGTATCAAGGCGGCATCTGTGGAGAAGTCCGCAGTTGAGAAGCTTTGCACGCTGATAAACCATTTCGCTGAGCCAGGCAGTCCCCGGTCGCAGGCAGAGTATAACAAGTTCATAGTCTATAACGGAATTGATTCTGCGCTCAAAGACCTGAACAAGCGAATGCTGAATGCGCCGACAAACCAGATCGGAAACCGGCTCTACAACCGGTATATCGCAATGCTTAATGAGTTCACCGGCAGCGGGCAGGATTCTGAATCTGTGCTGGATAATTACTGCAAGGGGAAAGGTTTCGAGATAGTCCGCCAGCCTGTAAACAGAGCTGCAAGTGAGTATCGTCCTGAGCCTCAGCCTAAGCCAGAACCTAAACCAGAGCCAAATTCAAAACCACTGCCGAAAAAGGTTTTTGATAAAGAAGCAGTAAAGAAGTTTTGGGGCATGGAAAATGTAGTTATTCCGTACGGCTATACTGAGTTAGGGGAGGAATGTTTTGCTGTTGATTTTATAGATTTGATGAGTGGCGCAACTCTGATTAAAAGCGTTGTAATACCAGATTCAGTGACTGCAATTGGAGATAGAGCATTTTATTGGTGTTCAGATCTTACTTCAATAACAGTAGAAAAGAGCAACCCTAATTATAGAGATATTGACGGAAATCTGTATAGTAAAGACGGAAAAACGCTGATACAGTATGCAATTGGAAAAAATCAAAGAGAGTTTATTATTCCTGATTCAGTGACTTCAATTGGAGACGATGCATTTTATGGTTGCAAAAGTCTCACTTC
>CAMNFW010000210.1 GCA_946537565.1 uncultured Ruminococcus sp.
CCTATGAGCAGAAGCCCTTCCGCCGTGAGGTTATGAGAACCTATGGTGCTTCCGTTACACCTTCTCCCTCAGACACCACCGAGGTCGGCAGAAAGATCCTCGCTGAATTCCCCGGTACTAACGGCAGTCTCGGCTGTGCTATCTCAGAAGCTGTTGAAGCTGCTACTTCTTCTGAAGGCTACCGCTATGTGCTTGGAAGCGTGCTTTCACAGGTTCTTCTTCACCAGACTGTTATCGGTCTTGAAGCTAAAACCGCTATGGATAAGTACGGCATCAAGCCTGATATGATCATTGGCTGTGCCGGAGGCGGTTCAAATCTCGGCGGTCTTATTGCACCGTTCATGGGTGAGAAGCTCCGTGGCGAGGCTGATTATCAGATCATCGCTGTTGAGCCGGCTTCGTGCCCAAGCCTTACAAGAGGTGTTTATGCTTACGATTTCTGCGACACAGGAAAGGTTTGTCCTCTCCAGAAAATGTATACCCTCGGCAGCGGCTTCATGCCTTCTCCTAACCATGCCGGCGGTCTCAGATATCACGGTATGAGTGCTATTCTCTCTGAGCTTTACGATCAGGGACTTATGGAAGCAAGAGCTGTTGAGCAGACCAGTGTTTTTGAAGCTGCACAGTACTTCGCAAGAATTGAAGGCACCCTTCCTGCTCCTGAGAGCAGCCACGCTATCAGAGCTGCAATTGATGAGGCTCTTAAGTGCAAGGAGACCGGTGAAGAAAAAACTATCCTCTTCGGTCTTACCGGTACCGGCTATTTCGATATGTACGCTTATGCTGCTTACAATGACGGCACTATGACTGATTATATCCCAAGTGATGAGGAGATCCAGAAGTCTTTGGCTAAGCTTCCTAAGATCAGCGGCTGAATCAGCTGAATTAAAAGAATAATTTATAAAGGACACTGATGACCCAAATATTATCAGTGCCCTTTTTTTACGCTGATGTTGACAAATGGGGCTGGTGTGATATAATGGTCTCAGGCGATGCTCCGCTGCATTGGCAGTTAATATATTTTTTTGTTTTAACATTAAATTTTTCGTCTTTTCTGCCGTTTAAAATCACTATATGTATAAGCCGGTCTCTGACCGTAAAAGGAGTGTTTGAAATGAAAAAATTTATAGTCCTGCTGACTGTAACGGCTCTTGCTTTCAGTTCGGTCTCATGCAGTGAAAAAAAGGACAGCAGCTCTGAAATTATCCCGGAAACTGATAATATTGAAATTCAGGAGGATACTGCTGTTTTTGAGCAGAATACTGCCGCCGGTGGAACTGATTCTGCTGCTGTTCAGCATTTATCGCTGACTGATGATGATTTCAGTGATATAGAGATTAATCTTAATGTTTCGGATTCTCTGCCCTTTGAAGTACATGAGGTCAGTCTTTCAAAGCTGGATTTCGGTGAGCATCTCTCGCCCTGCAAGTCTCAGCCCGAAAAATATGACAGGCAGAATATTAACTTTTATGACCCTGAAATGCAGGCTGAATATGAAGAGGAACGGAAAAAACTCTATTCCACACCCTACGGCGGCGATATCGAAAATATCATCGCTTACAATAACAAGCTCTATATCGCTGTGAATTATGACGATATGTGCATGATCCACGATTCTTCACTGTTCTGCTATGATATGCTTACTGGCAGTCTTGAGGAGGTCATCAGCTGCAATGACCTGAACGATACCGCAAATTTCGGGGGAATGGTTCTTGCGGGCGATATGCTGATCTATCCCTCCTTTGATTATTCTGACCGGAATAAAAGCAAGCTGATCGCTTTTTATCCTGAGACCGGCGAAAAGAAGCTGCTGTATACCGGAGACTTTGATTTCTGCACCGAAATTGGCGGAAATGCTGCTGTTTGCAGATATGGCAGCTATAGTGAAAAGATTAATGATAGAACTATCTCATATCTTGTGCAGGATAAGGATTCCGGTGAATTCACTGAGCTTGCAGAGGTAGATACGGAGAAATATAAGCTCATTCCCTGTGGCAGCGGATTGGCTGAGGTGCTGTACAGGGGCGAAAACAAAACCAGCATCGTTACTGCTGACAGATACACTGTTGATACCGGTCTCCGCCTTAAATCGGCTGATACCATTATTGCAGACGACAATTCTGTTATCGTTTTCAAGGAAGGCGGCTATGCGTATACTGATGATTTAGTGGCGTATCGCTATGATCTTGTGAACAGAGAAAGAGTCAGGCTCGACCTTGAAGGTTTGGGTTCGATCGTTGTTCCTGCCGGCAGTAATTTTATAATTGGGTTCAGCTCGTTCAAGACGCTTTCTGGTTATGGAGAGTATGAATACGGCTTTGGTGAAACTCCCGGTGCATACAGCTTCGTGATGCCGGAGCTGGGAACTGCCTTCAATCTGGGAAGAACGCAGTCTCTGTTTGCTAACAGCGGAAACTCATACTGCATGATCGCTTACAATGACGACGGCAGCAGAAGTATAAAATGGTTTGAGGTGAAATAATATGAAAAAAGTTTTTATTATATCAGCTGCGATCGCTCTCACTCTTAGCTCAGCTTCATGCAGCAGTAAAAAAGACAGCAGCTCTGAAATTATCCCGGAAACTGATAATATTGAAATTCAGGAGGATACTGCTGTTTTTGAGCAGATCGAAACCGCCGGTGAAACTGCTCCGGTTCAATACCGTGAGTATAAAGACAGCGATTTCACTGACATAAACGTGAACGTTTCCACCCGCTTTGAACTGCCGTATGAGGAAAACAGTGCGGTCTGCGATCTTGAATGGATAGACCGCAGACGTTCCCCTTGCAGCTATGATGACCAGATCGAAAAATACCGCCCCGATTATTTTGATAATATCACGGACGAGGAAATAAAACAACAGTACCTCGACAACTGGTCAAAGCCGATTCATGGCAAACTTGCTGCCAGCTGTGCTGACGGTGACGATATGTATTTCCTGCTGAACTTCGATACGGTCTGCAATTTCTGTTCCCACGAATTTTCTGTATATAAATTCAATGTCAGAACGGAGGAAACTGAGGAGGTTTTCAGATATTCCGGACTTGATCAGAAGGTCAATCCCTATGTCCTGAAAAAAGCCAAAGGAAAGCTCTTTGTCGAGCTGGCTGAGAATACCCGGAATGTGACTGATGAAAGAGGCGAGACCTTTATCAAAAACGATTACTATGCGGCATGGCTTGACACTGAAAATAATAAAATTGTCTCCACCGGCGTTGAGGGAAATATTGATGCGTTCAGCTATTATAATTCCGACGATCTTGTAATTCTCTGCCGGGACGAAGATCAGAGTATGGTTCAAAGTTCTGATAGCGGCTTTGTGATCACCGGCAAGGATAACAGCTCAGGTATTACCTATAAAAAGTATGACCCTGATACCGGTGAATTGCAGGATGTCGGTATCTATACTTCCGGCAGCCTGCCTATGATCTATAAAAATGAAGCGTTGAATGTAACCCAGGACGAGGAGCGCCATGCAATTATCTCATGCAGTGAATTCAAGCTCGAAACGCAGCTGAGATATTCCACAGTCATTGCTGACGAGGGACGGCTGCTGGTCTCATCGCCTTCTACCTGGGACGATGTGTTCTATGTCTATGATTTCAATGCTATGGAAAGATATATCCTTAAGTCCGACGGCATCGGTTCTCCTATCGGTATGTTCGACGGAAATATCATCACCAATGGTGTCAACAATACCTACCTGCTTATACCTGAACTGGGCGCAGCTATACAAATAAACAACATCAAGCCCTATAACGGCAATTCTATTATCACCCCGGACAGACTGTATTACCTTAGCTGGGATTTCGGCGGACGGTTTGTGGATTCCAACGGAAATGAATATGAAGAGGAAAATATTATCAATGTCAGCTGGATAGAAAAGTAATGTCTCTATAAAATAAACAAAAATGAATACAAATATTTAGCAAAAATTACCTATCTTTTGAAAAATATATGGACAAGCTGAAAAAAATGAGGTATAATAATTGTGTA
>CAMNFW010000211.1 GCA_946537565.1 uncultured Ruminococcus sp.
TGCTATAGCTGGATCATATTCTGTCATATGTTTCTGATACGCACGGTAATATTTATTCATAAGATCAATTGTAGCCTGCTTATGAACTGAGTATACATCATAAACTTCACCGTCAAAAGCATAATAACTTGCGTCCTCACCAGGCACCATGTTGACCTGTACGCTGTCCATAGTAAGGTTGCCTGCAAAATTTGCCAGCATACTCATATCGCCCAGAGACATATCCGTATTGATATACTCGTTGTCATAGATTTCCTTAAGATAGCCGTAAAGCTTGATCTTTCCCTCGTCTTGAACGATACTCAGAAGCTTCTGCATTGCAGCTGCCATGAATCTTCTCTGATTCTGCATACGTCCGATGTCTCCGGTCAGCCACTCACGGCGGAAGCGTATGAACCACTCTGCCTGCCTGCCGGTAAGAACGATATCTCCTGCCGGAATTATCTTATCGCCCTCATACATTATCTCGTTGTCGATGTGTATCGGTATTCCGCCGATAAGATCTACCATGTCTACTATATCATAGCACACTGTTGTGACATACGCATCTATGGGTATGCCGAAATTTTCCTGAACTGCATTTACAACCCGCTGTATCGGCGGATTCACAGTTGAGTCTCCCAGCTGATAAACGCTGTTTATCTTTCCTGTCGGACTGCTTGTATAATCCGGAAGGCAGCAGTCTCTTGGTATCTGAAGTATATTGATCTTGAACGCCGCCAGATCAAACTGGACTACCCACATTACATCGGTATTGAATACATCTTCATCAAATCCCAGAAGCAGCACACTGTACTGACCTTCAACAAGCTGAGGAAGATCAAGTCCGTCAGTGAAATCGTCTTCAACGACCTCTGGATCTATTTTTACTTCAACCTGTGTTTTATCCAGCTCGCCTTCTTTTGCAAGAGGCTGCCAGTGCTTGATAAGATATATAAACGACACGTTGTCCTTGGTCTTTCTGTCCACGAATATCGGCATATTCAATATAAGCGCACCAATTATCGCAAGGCTCGCTGCAACCGCTAACAGCTTTACTGCAAAATCCTTGAACGAGAATCCGCCTTCGGAAATTATCTCATCCTCAACGATCTCATCGTCCTCGGTATCATAATCCTCCGGTTCAATGATATTCTCATTCTGCTGATTATTCCTTTTAAGCTTAAGCTTTGGAGCAGCCTCATGCTTGCCTACATACGGCTTTGCCGGTTCAGCTTCATGCTTGCCTTTGTAAGGCTTTTCAGGCTCTGCCTCATACTTTCCCTTATAAGGCTTTGAAGGCTCGGCTTCGTGCTTTCCTTTGTAAGGTTTAGCCGGTTCAGCTTCATGGCTTCCGTGATACTCAACTGCCGGTTCAGCCTCATACTTTCCTTTATACTCCTTCTGAGGAACAGGCTCTGCCTGATACGGCTGCTGCATAAAGCTGCCTGAACCCGGTCGAGGTGCAGAAGCATTTTTCTTTACTCTGACAAGCTTTTTCAGCGGCTTCGGATTGTCATTTCCGCTGTTTGGATTAACTTCGTTTTGTGCCATTCTGATCCTCTTTTCATTTTGCTGGGGAATAATAGATTACTTTGGTCAAATTCCTGATTCATACATCATGAAATTAGTTTATTTTTTTGTTTTTTCCTTTTTTTGCAAACGCCGGTAGAAGTTATATCCCTCAACTGTACATATCGGTATAACTCCGCCTTTTTTTATAACAGATTTTATCGAAAACTCAAATGCCTCCAGCATTGCACCGTCTATGCTTGTATAGACTGAACGCCGCATTTTGTCAACGTCCTTATAATCACGCTCTGCTGATACAAGATCCCCAAGATATACTATTTCCTCAAGAAGCGACATTCCTGCCCTCCCGACTGTATGGAAACGCACTGCATTTAGTATATCTATATCCTCAACTCCAAATTTCTTCTTTATGAAATATGCCCCCGCAATCCCATGCCACAAAGACCTTGTCTCCAGTTCCTCACGGCATACTGCAAATCCGCTTTCCAACACCAATGCTTTCTGTTCTTCACCGGGCATCTCCTTGCATATATCGTGAAGAAGTCCGGCAAAATAAGCCTTGTCCGGGTCCTCACCGTATTTAAGAGCCAGCTTCCTGCACTCCGCAGCTACATTCAGCGAATGCTGGTACCGCTTCTGTGAAAGGATCTCTTTCAGGTATTTCTTTTTCTCTCCTGTATCGTACAGCATAGAGTTCCCGCCTTATCTGTATAATTTTTTCAGTCTTATATATTGTACTACATTTTTGTCAAGATAGCAAGAGGTATCACAATTTTTTCTAATTTTTTTTCTTATTTCCGTTGATGATATCTCAACTGCATCGGCTCTGCATATTAGTACACTTCCATATTTTCTAAGCTCGGAGGCTTTGTTTTCAAGTTCATCAATATCGCCTTCCTCACGGCTGACCACTGCCAGTGAAGCCATTGAAAGTATATCCTGATACCTGTACCACTCGTCAAAGCTCAGCAGCATATCACTTCCGCACAGCAGAAATAATTCCCCGTCAGGATATTTCCGCCGGAAATGTTCCACTGTATACACCGAATAGCTCACCCTGTCCTGGTCAAGCTCATATGAGCTGACTTCAAATCCCGGCTTATCCCTGCATACCAGCCTGAGCATTTCAAGCCTGTCCTCTTCCGGTGCATACTCACTGCTTGAACGGTGCGGCGATACCTTTGACGGCACATAATATAGTTTATCCAGCTTCAGCTCTGCCATTACTGTTTCTGCCAGATGAACATGACCATTGTGGACTGGATTGAAGCTGCCGCCGTATATTCCTATCCTCATATCACTTTGCCTTGGGAAGGTTTTCAATGACCGGCTCTTTTTCGTTTCTCTTGAAGAGTACGAACTTTGAGCCTATTACCTGTACCACATCTGCACCGGTCTGCTCAGCAACTGCATCTGCTGCCTCTCTTGCGCTCCAACCGGAATTTTCAAGAACTCTCAGCTTTATAAGCTCCCTTTTTCTCAGTGCTTCACCGATCTCTTTGCACATTGCCTCGGTTACTCCGCCTTTTCCGATCTGGAATATCGTTTCATATTCTGATGCTATACCTCTTAAGTATGCACGCTGTTTACTTGTAAGCATATCAGCCCTCCTCGCTGCTCAAAAGCTCATAAAGCGCACGGAGCGCACTGCCCCTGTGGCTTATCTTGTTTTTTTCCTCCGGAGTCATCTCCGCAAGAGTTTTATCCCCGTATTTGAATATCGGATCATAGCCAAAACCGCCGCTGCCTTTTTCCTCATGGGCGATCACTCCGCTGCATCTGCCCTCAACTACTTTCTCTTTGCCATTCCCGTCAATATACGCTATGCTGCATACAAAATGCGCTCCTCGTTCTTCATCAGGAACATTTTCAAGCTTTTTCAGTATGGTCGGGCATTTTTCGTTATCAGGCGCATATCTTGCTGAATAAACTCCCGGCTCACCGTTCAGTGCATCTACACACAAGCCACTGTCATCTGCGATAACCGGAAGTCCCACTGCTTCATGTACTGCTCTTGCTTTTATCATTGCATTTTCAGCAAATGAAGCTCCATTTTCCTCCGGGTCACAGTCTGCGCCAGCCTGACGCTGCGAGATCACTTCTATACCCAGAGGCGATAATATCTCGCTGGCTTCTCTGAGCTTGTTTGCATTATTTGTAGCCATTACCAGCTTAATCATCGTCCTCGTCCTTTCTGCCGAACAGTCTGCTGAAGAAGCCACGTTTTTTCTTCTTTTCAGGCTTTGCTTCTTCCTTCGGCTCAGGCTCTGATTCAGGCTCTTCCTCAGTTTCCGCATCTGATTCCTCTTCGTCAGATTCATCTTCCTGATCTACTTCATCAGAATCAGCTTCTGCTTCATCTGCCTGCTCTTCTTCATTAGAATCAGCTTCTGCTTCATCTGCCTGCTCTTCTTCATTAGAAT
>CAMNFW010000212.1 GCA_946537565.1 uncultured Ruminococcus sp.
ATTCGGCAGAGAAGGCCGTTCAACCTATAAGATCTTATCCAAATTCTGTTCCCCTGCTTCTATCGCTATCGCTGACCTGAATCATATCAGCCGTGCTGATAATAACCTGCCGGACAGCGTTGAACTCCTCTGCGGCGAAAGCTATCAGGATGGACTTGACCGCTTCGACCTCGTTTTTAAAAGCCCCGGTATCGTTCTCCAGCGTCAGCCAGATGACCTGAAATGCAAAATAACTTCCGAAACTCAGGTCTTCTTCGAGGTTTTCCGTGACCAGATCATCGGTATCACCGGCACTAAAGGTAAAAGTACCGTAACTTCCCTTATCTACCATATCCTGAAAGAATCCGGCAAGGATTCAAGGATCGCCGGCAATATCGGTATCCCGGTTTTCGATATCGCTGAAAGCATCAATGATGATACCATCATCGTTTGTGAACTCAGCTGCCATCAGCTGGAATATATGTCTGTGTCCCCTAAAACCGCTGTCTTCCTTAACCTCTATGAGGAACATCTCGACCACTATGGCTCTATGGATAAGTATTTCGCTGCTAAGAAAAATATCTTCCTCCACCAGCTTAAAGGCGACTCCCTCTTTATCAATTCCGATGTTCCTATTGATGACACATATGCAACTATTTACCATATGTCCGCTGATAAGGATAATGCCCACGTTTTCGTTAAAAGCGGAAATGTCAGATTCGGTGAGGAAATGTATTCTATCCCTGCTGACAGCATTAAGCTTATCGGTATCCATAATCATTATAATATCGCCGCCGCTTACGCAGTTTGCAGTCAGTACGGTGTAAGCTCCGAAGACTTCACTAAGGCTCTCTGCACCTTCGATCCCCTCGCTCACAGACTTGAATATGTCGATACAGTCAACGGTGTTATGTTTTACGATGACTCGATCTCTACTGCCTGTGCTACCGCTATCGAAGCTGTTAAAAGCGTCCCCCGTGCCGGTTCTATCCTCATCGGCGGTATGGACAGAGGTATTGATTATTCCCCTCTCGTTGACTTCCTTAAATCTACCGATATCATCACTATTTGCATGGAAGCTTCCGGCAAAAGAGTCTATGATATGCTTAATGCCGTAAATGCGGAAAATATCTACTACGTCCAGCACCTTGAAGATGCTGTTGAACTTGCCGCTAAGATTACTCCAGAAAATAAAAGCTGCATTCTCTCCCCCGCTGCTGCAAGTTATGGTATTTTCAAGAATTTTGAAGTCCGTGGCGACAGGTTCAAGGAGCTTGTCCGTGAACTGAAAAATACATCTAAGGAGATCTGATCATGGCATTTAAAGTCTTGCTCATCAACGGCAGCCCTCATGTTCACGGCTGCACCGCTGCTGCTCTCGATGAAGCCGCTAAAACCCTTAACGCTCATGGTATCGAAACTGAAACTGTTCAGGTCGGCAGCAAACCCATAAGAGGCTGTATCTCTTGCAATTCGTGCGGTCAGAAAGGCTGCTGCGTCTTTGATGACGCTGTGAACGATACTGCCCCAAAATTTGATGCCGCTGACGGTATCATTATCGGCAGTCCGGTTTATTACGGTTCCCCTAACGGTAATCTGCTCTCTTTCCTGGACAGACTCTTTTACAGCACACCGTTTTCTAAGCATATGAAGGTAGGCGCTGCTGTTGTCAGCTGCCGCAGAGGCGGTAATACCGCTTCCTTCGATGTCCTCAACAAATATTTCACCATTTCTGGTATGCCAGTGGCTTCAAGCACTTACTGGAATCAGGTTCACGGCTTTACCGCTGATGATGTTGCCAAAGACCTCGAAGGTCTCCAAACTATGCGGAATCTCGGCAGAAATATGGCTTTCATGATCAAAGCTATTGCCGATGCTAAGCAAAAATATGGTCTCCCAGAAGTCGAAAGAGGCTGCTTCACCAGCTTCCCGGACGGCAAATAATTATAGTTAAAAATATAAAATAGCCCCTTTCTACAACTGTAGTCAGGGGTTCGTTTATTTTCTCATATTATTTAACATTTCCTTTACGTCGCCAAAATATCCCATCATCTCGTCATTTTCAGAGTCTATCTGCAATGCAAAGCTTATCCTTCCAAGCAAGGAATATAAATATTTCTCAGGCTCAGCTCCTTCCCCACGCCTTGTCAGCGATCCTTCAACTCCATACCTCTTGCAGTAATAAACCTCCTGCCTTATCGCTCTGCGCTGATTTCGTGAAAGTGCCGGCTTCTCGTTTACTACTATTCCTGTTACCCTCTGCTGCTGCGATGTGCTGATAAATACGGTTTTTTTCTCGTTAAGCTCAAAGCCCATTTTTTTCAGCATTTTTCTCGCCTTGCTGACTATATTGCTTTTTTTCACATCAGCTCTCGTGCCGGAAAATGTCATGTCGTCACAGTAACGTGTATAGGCTAAATTATTCTCGCTGCACCACCTGCCTATTTTTTCATCAAAGTCCTTCATTACCAGATTCGCTATATGCGGCGAGGTCGGTGCGCCCTGGGGCAGCCTGTTTTTATATGTGCAAAGATGTGTCAACAATACTACTGCCGGTAAACTCAGCCATAGCTTTTTCATCACGAAAAATACCATGTCATCATCTATACTATCAAAAAAATGCGATATATCAAGCTTTATGATACATTCTCTTCCAGCATGAGGTGAGGCATTGTCCAGAAGTGATACTCCCCTTCTATACGCTGTGGAATACTTCGACGGCTTAAGATCATACAGAAAATTGTCAAGCAGCCGCCGCTGCACCTTCTTAAGCAAACCATTCGGTACACTCAATATCCGGTTTTTATGTCCTCTGCCTCGGTGAATTACTACTGTATGATAGTTTTCATATTTGCTTGTCTTTCTCCTTTTTCTTGGGAGATCATTGTTGCTGAGCATATACAGTTTACCAATCGGCACATCAAGTATTTGCGATATATAGCCAATATCACTATTCACTCCGCTTTCCCCTCCCTAAATTAATAACAGCCGCCGGCACAAAGCATTCAAATGATTCAGAGCTGAATCGGGATTAACACAGTTAATTTTTATTCAGCGGCGAAGCTTTTGATCATGTTCTTATTCCTGACAACTCCGCAGCGACTCGCCGCAGTTTTTATTTAAGCAAGTTCACTGCCGACGACTGTTGCATATATTATATCACATTCTTTATATGATTGCAAGAATTATTTAATACTCCCCTCCTCATATACTCTGTGAGCATTTTCCCATTGTTATACAGACATAAAAACAGGCAGATACCTCAAAAGTAGCACCTGCCTGTTATTTCAGCTATATCATGCTGTATAAGCCGTTCATCATTGCTGATGAAATTTCACCTATAAACCGCCGTGAAATAACTTTTATATTCTTAAAAGAGCTGTTTCAGAATTACTTCTTAACATTGAAAGCAGCGATGCCGGGATAAACAGCTGAATCGCCAAGCTCTTCCTCGATGCGGAGAAGCTGATTATACTTAGCAACACGCTCTGATCTGCTGGGTGCGCCTGTCTTGATCTGGCAAGTGTTAAGTGCAACAGCCAGGTCAGCAATTGTTGTATCAGCAGTCTCACCTGAACGGTGTGAAGAAATAGCTGTGTAGCCAGCCTTATGAGCCATCTTGATTGCCTCAAGAGTCTCAGAAACAGAACCGATCTGGTTGAGCTTGATAAGGATAGAGTTTGCTGCGCCAAGGCTGATACCCTTTGCAAGTCTCTCTGTGTTTGTAACGAAAAGATCATCACCAACAAGCTGTACCTTATGACCGATCTTAGCTGTCATTCTCTGCCAGCCTTCCCAGTCCTCTTCGTCCAGACCGTCTTCGATCGAGATGATCGGATACTTGTCAACAAGTGACTCCCAGTGAGCGATCAGCTCGTCAGAAGTGAACTCCTTGCCGCTCTTAGGCTGCTTGTAGAAGCCCTTGC
>CAMNFW010000213.1 GCA_946537565.1 uncultured Ruminococcus sp.
CACGATGATGATACTTGGTTGGCGACGACCTGGGAAAGTAATTCAGTGCCGGCACTATTAAGCCTATCCTTTTCGGATAGGCTTTTTTGCTATATGGAGGAGTTATATGAAAAACAAGATCAAAAGCAATACTCCAGCATTTGTTGTATGTACGCTATATGCAGTCTTTTCATTTATTCATAGCATATGTCTGGTTTTTGGCGGTGATGATCTTTGGTGGAAATGTCTTGAGTCGCCATCTCTGTTATTTGGCGCTCAGGATATTAATGGCAGATATGTGACTAATTTGCTCACATATGCCATCACACACAGCAACATTATCAGAGCGATATCCGGAACTGCCCTTTTATTTGGCTTGTTTATATTAATGGCTCTTATGATGCGAAGAAAGGGTGTTGACACCTTCTGGGCTGTTATTTTTTCCGCTGCCGCTAATTATTCGATACCAAGATCCATTGCTTATCTGACTACAAACTGGATATCCGGTATTACTAACTATGTCCTTTCAATTTTCCTTACATTTGTATTCCTTTATATTTGCAAACCTGTCTTTAACGGAGAGGAATATAAGCAATCGCAATTAGTTGGTATTTTCACATTGATACTTGGATTTGTAGGTGCTTTCTGTCTGGAGAATGTTACCATATATAACTGTGCCCTTGCTTTGTTCCTGGTCGTTTATTATTGGGTACGCTTCAAAAAAATCCATTTTATCAATATTGGCTATTTCATTGGCTCAGTTGCTGGCTTACTGATAATGATGCTGAATAAGAACTATTCTTCGATTATTGGTGAAAATAATGATGCTGTCGGATTTAGACATATTGAATTTGCACCTGCTGATATTATCCAGACTATTTACACTGATGTCATAAGGTTATTTGCTAAGCCGTTTTATCTTATTCATCTCTGTATTGCACTATGTCTTACACTTCTTTTTTTCAAAAAATATCAGACCATCAAAAATGCAGAAAAGCATAAGTATGCAAAATGCTGCCTTGTTATTGTTATACTTTTTGCAATATACTCGTTCCTTGTAAATGACAAAATGGACTTGATGTTCCTCGATATGCACTACCGCATCAGGGCTATTGAGACAGCGTTTACATTCATGTATATTATCTCTGTGGTGTATATTGCTTATTGTGTGCTTGACAAGACCGTTTTCTTTAGATTCACATTCTATATCACAAGTGTTATTTTTGTCTCTGCTCCTTTTCTTGTTGTAAAACCTGTAACTTCTCGTTGTTTTTTTGCAACATTTGTATTTTGGTGCATGGCTGCCGGAGAGGTATTTATCGAAACAGTAAAGACTTTTAATATTAAGAAAAACGATTGTTTAAAATACTTGTCAATATGCTGTATCAGCGGTTTTACCTTGTACTTCTCATACGTTAATATAGCGAATAAACTTGTTGATAGTCTCCGCAACAAGTATATTATCGAGCAGTTTGAGAGTAATGCTAAAGTTATCGAGATCATTAAATTACCTTATCCAGATTATGCAGTTGATTCAGCGTTTGATCTGCTTTCCGAAAAAGATATTGTTGAGTTCTCTTTCAATAATCGTATTGAGGGTTATGATCTATTGTATATGGGATACCTTGGACTCGATGTTACCAAAGAGGAGATCGACAGTAAAAAGTATATCCAGATCTCTACTTACGATTATTACAACACCCATTCAGAAGAATAACTTTATGTCCGTCCATATGGGCGGACATTTTTTTGCTTTTCAGGTCTTGCATTAAATTATGAATTATGGTATAATTATTAAGGTAACATCGCATCACACTAAAGTGTTGCAGTATTCTAATTAATTATTTTCAGGAGGTGCATTATGAACGCTGACCCTTATGGGAACGTGAATACTTTTTCCATTGCTCCGTCAGATAGTTGTGCATCTCAGCTTTTGTCGGAGTAAAATCCGATGAAAGGAGAGTTTCGCAAAATGTTGTATTTTGCGAACTGACTATGCCATGATAGAATACTATGTTTCAGAAAACGGCAGACTTACTCAGATAGATCAGCCAAAAAGCGGATGCTGGGTGTCTGTGGTTAGTCCTACAGCCCAGGAAGTAAAGGAACTTATTGAAGATTTCGGGCTTGACAGCGGTTTCGTTAAGTCTTCACTTGATGAGGAGGAGTCCTCCCGTATCGAGCGTGAGGACGATCAGACACTAATAATCATAGATACCCCTGTAGCGTCCACTGACGAAGACCACACCAAGTTGTTCTACACCATGCCTGTGGGCATTATCCTGAACCGTGACTACGTTTTTACGATCTCATTGCAGCCTGCTCAGATAATTGATGAGGCGGTAAGAGGTATAATCCGTGACCTGCGGCCGGGGTTCAAAACAAGATTTGTATTACAGCTTCTTTTGCGGATCGCAGCCATGTTCCTGTATTACCTGAAGCAGATAGACAAGATCTCATCAGCCGCCGAGCAGCAGCTTCATGATGCAATGAAGAACGAGCTGCTTATGCAGCTTCTTGCTCTTGAGAAGTCACTGGTATACTTCTCCACGTCCCTGAAAGCCAACGAAGCCACAATCGAGAAGATATTCCGTGGCAGAGTAATCAAACTTTATGAGGAAGACCAGGATCTTCTGGAGGACGTTCTCATTGAGATGAAGCAGGCGATCGAGATGTCAAGTATATATACGGGAATTCTGTCCAGTATGATGGACGGCTTCTCATCAGTCATTTCAAACAACCTGAACATTGTCATGTGGCGCTTGACCATAGTGACTATTCTTATGGAGATTCCGAATATTATCTTTGCGTTCTACGGAATCAATACTGTTGACCTGCCCATGCCGTACACCTGGTTTGCGATATCGCTGACGGTGTGCATAACCTCAATTGCAGCCTTTATTCTTATTCGCTGGAAAAAGAAATAGCAAGCTGAGCCAGCTTGACCGCCCCCACGTTGACGCTCGTGAACTCGCTTACTTTTTAGAAACGGTACTTTTGCCGTCGCTCAACCTTATTTTCATAGGTACAAAATTCTATGGTCAAGCAAGCTGAGCCAGCTTGACCGCCCTCACGTTGACGCTCGTGAACTCGCTTACTTTTTTAGAAACGGTACTTTTGCCGTCGCTCAACCTTATTTTCATGGGTACTAAGTTCTATGGAAATTTGACTGGGCGGCGGCATTTTTGTTTCTGTTTGGCTTTACGATTTATCTTAGTTTTGCGGTGGATTGGCAGCCCTCCGGGGTAAGGTAAGCGGTATATGCTGTTTTTTCTGTAAGCAGTTGGCTGAGTACGGTTATTATATCGCACTCCGGCACTTTCCCCTGCTTTATGGCGAGCCTGATTTCCCCCTCCAGCTTTTCCGGGTCAGCGTCGGAAAAGTCTCCCTTGCCACTGACCGTCATACAGTTAGGGGAAACCTTCCAGTCTTTCAGCAGCGACTCCATGACCGCCTTGCTGTCAGCATTTTCCAGTATGACCAGTTCTGTGTAACCGGTGAAAACCTCCTTGCCCAGGGTCAGCCCGGCTTCGTTCCGAGCTTGCAAAAGCCCATCTGCGGCAACTTTCACAGGTTTCTGGTCGTCTTCAAAAAACGTCATAGTAAAGCTGTCGCCGTCGATGACTGCCGAGCGCAGATAGGCTTTATCGTGTACTTTTCCGCTGCTTTCACAGCCAGTCACCAGGCACAGCGTACATATCATAGGCAGGATCATTTTCAGCTTCATGTTTTACTCCTTGCTCGTTCTCCGGTGTAATTCCGGGCAGCTATATCCGCAACCGGAAGCAGCGCAATAACCGCCGAAAGCTGCCAGGGAAACGGTCTGCCGCCGAAAAGCATTGCCGTAACTATCATTGCGGCGATTATGGCGAGATTCCTGAGTTTACGGAATTCCGGGAATGCCTTTTTCAGAAGTCCTGC